>JBIQHO010000400.1:0-2994 GCA_044508545.1 Bradyrhizobiaceae bacterium
AGGTCGGGACGCAGATCTCGGCCCGCGCCTTTTCGAGGTCCATGGCGCGGTGCTTGTAGCCCATGGTGGCGGTGGCGACGCGCAGGGTGCCGTAGTCCAGCGTGCCGACCAGCGTATCGGAATCGACATAGAGGTTCGGCTTGCCGATGACTTTCGGATAGGCGCTGATCTCGCGGCCCGACGCCAGCGCCGGCAGGTTGTCGAGATACATGGCGTGCAGGTATTCGCCTTTTTCCTCGCCGAAGCGGACCTGGATCGCCTGTCCGCATTCGGTGTAGTCGCCGAGCCCGGAGGTATCGGGCATCCGCATGATCTCCCAGCGCACCAGCGGCTCGTCGATCTCAAGCGGTTCGGGCACGACGGCGCGTAGCGCATCGATATCGGTGCGGTAGAGGATGTTGAGGTATTCGCGGTTGGTGAAACGGAACGGCTCGCGCGGGAAGGCCGGAGCGCCGATCGGCGTCGTGAGTTGTCTCAGCACGTCCTTCTGTTTCATTCGCGTCCTCCCCTGAATCGTTGTTTCGCCGTTGCCTGTCGCGCCGTTCGGCCCGGCTTCTGCCTGAACCGGCTGTTGCGACGGGGAGGATAACGGCAACGCCTGTGCGCGATAAGGTGCAATTCGACCGATATCGCGGTGAGTTGCGGACCATGGGCAACGTTCGCAACCGCGGCATGGCCCGCCGTTGAATCCCGATTGCAATTCGTCGGCAATCAGGCTTACGTTCGGGAGACGGGTCTGAGGAGGAAGGCAAGAGTCGGCCATGACCATGACCGATAGGCACCGTCAGGTTGAAACGGATGCAAGGCACGGCTCCCCCAGTTTCGAGCAGCGTATCTTTTCGCCTCATTCCATCGCGGCCATCGTGGCCGAACTTGCCGCGCAGCATCACGAGGCGTCCGAGGTTCTCGAAGGCGCCAGCCTCACGCCCTCGGAACTCGACGACCACACGACGCGGGTGTCCTACCGGCAACTCGACCGGGTGATCCGCAATGCGTTGCAGCTGTCGCGCGATCCGGGACTGGCGTTGCGGGCGGGCCTGCGGATGCACGTCACCGCCTACGGGATGTATGGCTACGGCCTGCTGAGCAGCGCGACGCACGCCGAAGCGCGGGAATTCGCCGCAAAGTATATTCGCGTTGTCGGGCCGTTCTGCGATTTCTCGGTCGTTCAAGAACCGGAGACGGTGCGGGTGGTTTTCAAGCCGATCCACTGGCCCGATCCGGTCGGCGAGGATCATCGCTTCGCGGTGGAGTTCGCGCTTGCCGCGCACCTGACGGCGACGCGGGATTGGGTCGGCCCTCACTTCGGCTTCTCCTCCGTCACGCTCGACTATGCGGCGCCGGCCTATGCGCGGCTCTATGACGAAGTGTTTGAATGCCCGGTGCTGTTCGGGCAGACCGATTGCGGCTACCGGCACGTGCGCAACGATACCTCGGTCCGGCTCGCCGATCCGCGCACCCATTTGATGACGCGCGAAATCTGCGAGCAGTTGCTCGAAGAGGTCAACAAGGCCGGCGGCATCGCCGCCGCGATCCGCCGGATCCTGATCGAGCAGCCGCGCCGCTATCCCAGCATCGAGGCCATCGCCGAGCGGCTTGAGATGTACCCGCGCGCGCTGCGGCGCAAACTGGAAGCCGAGGGCACCTCCTATCGCGACCTGCTGGCCGAGGTGCGCCAGCGGCTGGCCATCGAGTATCTGCGCAAGACGCAGATGACCAACGAGGAAATCGCCGTGCGCCTCGGCTACAGCGACGCCGCCAATTTCCGCCACGCCTTCATCCGCTGGACCGGCAAGAATCCGTCGGAGTTCCGCAACGGAAACGGCTCGCGTGATTAGCGCGCGAGTGGATTGAGTGGACACATTTCGCCGGCCCGAGCGTCCGACAGCAAATGAGACGTCATCGTCCGCCAACGGGTCCGGCTTCGCCGGCCCGATGACAGGCTCCGGCGGACGATCCAGTAATCCGTGTGAGTGCGTGGGAAATTTGACCTGTATTATATGGAGTACTGGATACTCCGCTTTCGCGGAGTATGACGGGTCTTCATGTTGCACGTTCGTCCAAAAAAGCCGGCTCTCCAGACGCAGGATGACGCCTCATTTCCGGTCAGACGCAGCCGGGGTTTTCTCGCCCCGCGCTCCATTGTAGAACTCGCCCCATGAACGCACCTGTCAAATCCGCGAAGCTCGTCAAGGGCGCCACCGGCGACTGGGAGATGGTGATCGGGCTCGAAGTCCACGCCCAGGTCACCACCAACGCCAAACTGTTCTCCGGCGCCTCCACCCGGTTCGGCGGCGACCCCAACAGTCACGTCTCGCTGGTGGACGCGGCGATGCCGGGGATGCTGCCGGTCATCAACGCGGAAGCGGTGAAGCAGGCGGTGCGCACCGGCCTCGGGCTCAAGGCCAAGATCAACCTGCGCTCGGTGTTCGACCGCAAGAACTATTTCTATCCCGACCTGCCGCAGGGCTATCAGATCAGCCAGTACAAGTCGCCCATCGTCGGCGAGGGCGAGGTGCAGGTCGATCTCGACGACGGCGCCAGCGTCACCGTCGGCATTGAGCGGCTGCATCTGGAGCAGGACGCCGGCAAGTTGCTGCACGACCAGCATCCGACCATGACCTATGTCGATCTCAACCGCTCGGGCGTCGCGCTGATGGAGATCGTCTCCAAACCGGACATCCGCTCGGCGGAGCAGGCGAAAGCCTATGTCGCCAAGCTGCGCGCCATCCTGCGCTACCTCGGCACCTGCGACGGCGACATGGAGAAGGGATCCTTGCGCGCCGACGTCAACGTCTCGGTGCGCCGGCCGGGCGAGCCGTTCGGCACCCGCTGCGAGATCAAGAACGTCAACTCGATCCGCTTCATCGGCCAGGCCATCGACTACGAGGCGCGCCGCCAGATCGGCGTCATCGAGGACGGCGGCGTGATCGAGCAGGAAACCCGGCTGTTCGATCCGGGCAAGGGCGAGACGCGCTCGATGCGCTCCAAGGA
>JBIQHO010000401.1:0-2986 GCA_044508545.1 Bradyrhizobiaceae bacterium
GATCGTCAGAGCGGCACTGGCGCAGCCTACGAAGCGTTCTCTGCCAAGCACAACGTGTGCATTCGTCTGATGAGGGCGATCCACAAGGCCAAGGCGACCACGCTGGAAGGCTTCGCCGTGAAGGCTGCAGCAGTGGCGTTCGATCAGGCTGACTTCGATGTCGATGCTCCGGTGCCTAGCGACGTTGCCGAGCGTGAGTTGTACCGCCTCGCACGCGACATGGCGAAGGCCGTGAAGGGAGGTCGCAATGGGTAGAGCGACCCTCGATAAAGCCCTGGATGTCGACAACCTCGACCCGGGCAACCTCGCTTTTGCATGGGGGGACGGTCGGGTCGTCTTTGCCAATGGGCGGGGCGGCTTCTCGTTCTATGGTCAGGTCTCGCTCGCCCAAGCGCTCGACGACTACAACGTCTACGTCGCGTGGGTGGAGGCCCGCAGAAAGGCCGGGAACGCCTCTTATGCGGACTTGACGCCACCCGGGATGCGGGAAGTGATCATCCGCGCCTATGGACTTGCCGAACAGATCGCGGCGGGAGGCGCGTCATGAAGCTCCTTCGTCTATCCATCGCCATCCTGATCCTGCACGGCGCCGGTATCATTGCCGAGTTCGTGGCGGGGCCAGTGCCTTCCAGCGATAGACCGCGTCGACTCCCGATGCGGCCGGCAGAGCATATCCTGCTCGGCTCCATCGTCGGGCTGGCGATCTGCGCCGTCTGGATATGGATCAGCGCGAGGGCGGGCCGATGATCGCCTGGATATTCGCCCTTGTCTGCTTCGCTGTCTGGATATTCACGCGGCAGGAATGGAGCCTGATCGCCGCGCACGTCTACATCGCGGCGTCGCTCGTGATCAGTGAACGGAGGGCGCCTTGATCACGGTTCCCCTACCTGACGTGATCGAACCGGAGGACTTGGCCAAACATCTTGGCTGGTCTCCTCGGAGGCTTCGAGAATTTGCAAGGGGGCTTGGCGCGTGCCGAATTCTCGGCAATCGTATGGTGCTGACGAAGTCCGACGTTGATGCAATTCTGGAGGCGACCCGGCCATGCCCCTCAAACTCTACCGCCGCGACGACGGGGAAATCTGGCACTACCGGGGAACAGTTGCCGGCCGGAGACTACGCGGCTCTACTGGCACGGCGAAAAAAGACGTCGCGGAAAGATACATCTCCGACCTCGAAAACCGGCAATGGAAAGGTCATTTCGATGGACCGGAAGCGATCCTGACATTTGCCCAGGCGGCCATCCTGTACCGGGACGCGGAAAAGGCGACCCGGTTTCTCGATAAGGTGGAGGATCATTGGAAGGACAAGCCGGTGAAGGACATCACCGGCGGCGCGGTGCGCAAGGGCGCGATGGTGGTGTATCCGGGCAGATCGGGGGCGACGCGCAACCGGCAGTTCATCGTGCCCACGATGGCGGTGATCAATCACGCCGCGTCCCTGGACCTGTGCCGGCACCTGAAAGTGGAGAGGTTCCCGGTTACCAAGAAAGAGAAGGAGCCGGCGACATGGGAATGGGTGAAAGCGTTCATGGCGGTGGCATCGCCTCACCTGGGCGCGCTCGCCGCTTTCATGTTCCTCACCGGCGCCAGGATCAGCGAGGCGCTGGCGCTCTGCTGGCGCGACGTCGACCTTCAGGCACGGCGCGCGTTGATCAGGCAGACGAAGATCGGCGCCGAGCGCAAGGCGCATCTGCCGCCGGCTCTTGTCGCGGCAATCGCCAACATCCAGAGCAATCGAAACCCCGAGGATCGGGTATTCGGCTACAGTTCCAGAAGCACGGCAAAGCCGGTGTGGCAGGCGGCGTGCAAGCGGGCAGAAATCAAACGGCTTTCCTACCACGCGTGCCGGCACGGCTTCGCGACGGCGCTGCTCCATCGCCGTGTCGATCCTATCACCGTGGCAAAGCTTGGCGGCTGGAAATCGGCTCAGCACGTGTTTCAAACCTACGGGCACGCCATGGATGACGACACGCTGGCCGATCTGATCACTGACACGCCAGTGACACGCGCAAAAAAGGTGGCGCGGAAAGCGTCATAAATTCAAATGCTTGTTGGAATGGCACTCAACCCTTGTTGGGGAGGGGTGGCCCGCTGCGGGCATTACCCGAACGCCCCGAAAACCGCAAGGGCCAATACGGGCCGGCAGGCGCCTTTTGTCTTCGAGCATGGCGTCATTGATGGCTGGCCGGGATGGCAGGCGGGGATGGCGGGCCGGGATCGCATCTTGCGCTTCTTCCCTCCCTTGCGGCGTGCGCACGCCGGCTGCCGCCCATGTAAATGACGTTGTCGTGAATGCGAAATGATTGTCCTGTACATTCGAGACTGCGCTTCGGAAGGCTGAAGCTGGCGGATCGCCATAGAAAAGCCGAAGTCGCGGATCGCCATGGACGCAGAAGGCGGACGGGTATCCTCTCGCGTATATGTTGCAGCGCGCGGCAGATGCTTGGTCGCCGGTGTGTTTGGCTTTTGCCGTTTCTACGACCGTCCGAACAATTCTGGCGGGCGCGCGGCTTCCGATCCTGTCGGGTGGCAAATGAGAGTGGTTGTGAGACCCGCGAAGCGGGAAGGCGAATCGAGAACGATCTTCAACGGCCAACTGGACGGGGTGGACCTTGCGCGGGATGCCGGCAAGGAAGTGACCATCTCCATCACCGCCGATCCCCTCTACCGGAAATCGCGCTACCGGGACCGGTCCCAGTTCCGCTACGACATCGTTCTTTCCGCCCTCGAAGTCGCCGCGCTGGTGGGCAAGATCGAGCTTTCCGACGGCGCCGACACGGGGCTGTGCCTCATCCGGGGCGCCGGGACGGACCTGTAGCTCTTTTGATCGAATTGCCGGCGCACCATGCCGCCCCTACGTTGGCGTGGCTCCTTCGAAGGAGCAGCCCGGTCGCCCACAAGCCCACCCCAATCCCGGCGGCCGGGCACCCCTGGCCGCGATCGCCGCAGGGGCGGTTGTTGCCGTCGCTACCGTGCGAGGCGGC
>JBIQHO010000402.1:0-2982 GCA_044508545.1 Bradyrhizobiaceae bacterium
GCCGCGCCTATTGTCAATTGCTATCGGCTTCTGCGGAATCGCTGCAGCGGCAACCTGGTTCATAACCCGGCCGGTTCCGCCGTTCTCGTCGGATGACGCCCGTTTGGACACTCCCGGCGATCCGGATCGCGGACGCCTCATTTTCGCATTGGGAGATTGCGCGTCCTGCCACGCGCGGCCCGGCCAGTCGGATCGGCTTAAGCTGGGCGGCGGAATGGCTCTCGCATCCCCCTATGGAACGTTCCGCGTGCCGAACATTTCGCCCGACCCAAAAGATGGCATCGGGTCCTGGAGTACGGCCGATCTGGCGAACGCTCTGATCGGCGGCGTCTCTCCTCAGCAAACGCATTACTATCCCGTTTTTCCTTATCCGAGCTTTACAGGGATGCGCTTGCAAGACGTTCGCGATTTGATGGCCTACCTTCGCACGTTGCCGAAAGTTACCGGCCGTCCTCCGCCCCACGAGTTGTTTATTCTGTTTCAGATTCGCCGCTTTGTCGGATTCTGGAAGCTGCTGTTCTTTCATAAGGGACAGCAATCGACAGTGTCCCGATCCGCCGATCCTATCCATGATCGCGGCCGCTATCTGGTCGAGAGCATCGGCCATTGCGCGGAATGTCATTCATCGCGAAACATCTTCGGGGCAATCAAGCCGCAGACCCGCTTTGCCGGCGGGATTGATCCGGAAGGCACCGGCTTCATTCCCAATATCACGCCGGCGCGGATCGGCCATTGGTCGGAAGCCGATATCGTCAGAGTGCTGACGACAGGTGAAACCCCCGACCATGGACGCGTCGGCTCGTCGATGGCCGAGGTCGTGACCAATACGGCGATGCTGCCTGATAGCGATCGGGTGGCGATCGCACGCTACCTCAAATCGCTGCCGCCGCGTCCCACTCCACGCCCCTGATGAGGGCCGCGCTCAGGTGCCACTTCAATGCGCATACAGATGGGCTGCGACGTCTCGCGCTTCAATTTCCGAGATGCCTGTCGCGGGCATTGCCGAGCGAGGGGAAAAAGATTGCGGCGACACGATCCAGCGCGTGAGATTATCGCCGGTGTTGTTGGCGACGCCTGCGATATAGACGCGCTTGCGAAGGCCGGCCAGCGATCCGCCCACCTGCCCGTCGGCTCCCGGAACGCCGGGGATGGTATGACAGCCGGCACACCCATATCGTCGCATGATTTGCGGCGCGGCGTCCGGATTTCCGTGGGTCAGGAGGCGCGCGACTTCGAAGCGCTGCCGCTGCGCGTTCGCGATAGCAACGGCCAGCCAGCCCGCAACGACTGCGAACGTCAGCGCCGCGAGATACGGAAACGGATGGCTATTAAACGTCCGCACGAATGACATGCGTCGCCTCCTTGCTCGAAGATGCGATCCATAGCGCAAACAAGGCCAACGCCGCTCCCGCATAAATGGTGCCGGCCGGAATCCACATCACGACACCCGCCAGTTGCTGGTCTTCCAGCGGGGTCAGCCCCCAGGCTTCCGCGGTGCGTGTTTGCGCGACGTAGAGAAGGCGCGGCGAGAATGTCATCAGCGCGCCGAGGACGCTGGTGTGCAACATGGTGAGAAAGACATGCCAGGCCGCCACGCCACGATCGCTGCGCCACAACACCGACCACCAGAACGCAACCGCGGTCGCAAGGAAACTCAGATGCTGCAGCCGATGCAGCGATGGATCGGTCACGGCAGCATCGAACAGCACCGGCACATGCCAGACCCATATCGCAATTCCGTGAAGAATGGTGGCAAGCACTCCGCGACTGGCCAAATCCCATCCGGTTCGAATGCCTCGGCTTCTCAGGATCGCAGCAGCCCTGCGGCGCAATCCGCGCGGCAATCCCCACATCAGGACGCCGATCGGTCGCGCCGCGACGATCAGCGGGGCCGAGACGGCCATGAGAATCTCATGCTCGATCATGTGGAACGTGAAAAGATGCTCGCCGAGCCAATGCAGCGGCGAGACCAGCGCGCCGACAAGTGTAAGCCAGCCGCAGCCGAAAGCGGCGGCGCGCCACAACAGGCGCTTTCGGCTCTTGCCCGTCCGCTGCTGCAATCTCAGAAACCCGGCGATATACAGGAGACCAGCGAGCCCCAAAGGAACCACGATCCATGGATCAAAGGTCCAGATCGCACGAGTGGAATGACCGTCAGCGCCATGCGCCTCGGCGCATTGCACGCCCGCGAGCACAAAGACAATGATGATCAGCGCTGGCACGGGTTCAGCACCACGGCCGCGATGCCCTGCAACACGAGCGCAAATACGAAGACCAGCGCGATCCCGACGCCTAGTCGGCTGATGAAAGCAGCGGATCGCTCGCTTGTTCGCTTGTCAGACGCTGATACCATCAGCGCGGCAATCGTGACGGCAATTCCTCCTGTTACGGCAATCGCCAACGAGGGCGCCTGCGTCTCGCAATCGGAATAAGGAAAGATCTGGCCGAGTTGTGTCGTCACCGCCCAGACCAGCGGCGCCATGATCAGCCCGGCGCTTTTCTTCCAGTGTGCGGTTTTCACAGGCGCGGCACCCAATAGATGCAAAGATAGATAGGAACCCACGCGAGGACGACGAAGTTCCAATACATCGTATTGTCCTCGACATCGCCGTAGCGACGTGGATTGTCGGCGTGGCGTGAGAACATCAAGGCCGTCAGCACCAGCGTCTCGATCAGATCGGTGATGAGATGCGCGGTGTGGAGCGCGAGAATCGCCCATACGACCGAGCCGTAGGCATTGTCATCCCATTTCACCTGCATGGCCGGAAATTCATAGGCACGGAAGATCAGCGGCAATGCTCCAAGCACCGACATCACGACGAGCCCGATCCGGACCTTGGATAGCGTCTTGGCTTTTGCAAGCCGCGCCAAGATCACGTTGGGAATGAGACTTGCGGGGAGGAGTATCGTCAGCAAGGTGCCGGCCGCGAGATCCGGCAAGGGAGCGTTGAGCGGCCACTGCGCCGCAACGCTCATGAGATA
>JBIQHO010000016.1:0-24084 GCA_044508545.1 Bradyrhizobiaceae bacterium
TGTCGAAAAACGTCAGATGCATCGGTCCGGCCTGGTCAAGCGACGCAAGGCCGGTAATTCGCTGGCCACCACGGGACGCATCGATCAACTGCGCCCCTGTCGACGCAGCGATCTCCGCCAGCGTCGATGACGGCGGTGGCTTAAAGAATGTCGGTTGCGTCATTCCAGCCGTCGCGGTGCGCGCGGTGATCACGTTCAGAATGTCGTGCCGCCGCCAAACCTGAACTCCTGCACCCGGTCGTACTTGCCCTTTGTGATCGGCACGGCGTAGTCGAAGCGAAGCGGGCCGAACGGCGATTGCCAGATCAGGCCGACACCGGCCGAAGTCCGGATCACGTTGGTGTCGTCGTATTGCAAGCCGGCGCAGGTGCCGGGGCTGCCGCTCGACGTGCTCGGGATACAGCCCGGCGCGTTGATCTCATTGGTCGCAAAGTAAGACGTCGGCCCCTTGTAGTCCCAGAGCGAACCGGCATCCGCATAGACCGCTCCTTTCAGGCCCACTTCCTTGGGAAGGAACCAGAACGGCATCTGCAACTCAACCGAGGCTCCCCAGTATTTGGTGCCGCCCAGGGCATCCATCGTGCTCAGATAGTTGATATCGCGCGGGCCAATGCCGTTCGGTGCGAAGCCACGAACCAGATTGGGACCCATCTGGAAATTATCCAGCATGCGAATTCCGTTCTGGCCGGCGTAAGAACCGACGTTGTTCAGAATACCGCCCTGCAGATGGATCAAACCGACGATGTCCGAGACCAGCGGCTGGTAGTACTTCGCATCGATTGCACTCTTCAGGTATTTGACGTCGCCGCCGACGCCGGCAAAGTCCTGTCTGAAGTCGATCAGCAGGCCCTCGGTCGGGTTCTTGTTGTTGTCGAGGGTGTTGTAGGTCAGCGTGTAGCCCAGCATCGAGGTCAGCGTGCGACCGCGCTCCAGTTCCTGGCGGATCGGCAGCGAGGCCTCGCCATCGGAGTAACAGCCGAGGCTCGAGCCATTCCAGGTGCCGTTGGCGTTCATAAAGGCTGGCGACGGATTGTAGAGCGGATTGGGAGTGACACCATCCGCCAAGTATTGATTGTTGTTACAATTCCGCAAGGCATCCGGCAGCCCGATTTCCTGCTGGAAAATCGAATAACGCAATTGCAGGGTCAAGTCTTCCCGCAGGCCGAATCCGAGCCGCGGGCTGAATCCCAGCGTTTTGACGTTATATGACATGTACTGGTTCGCGAGCTGCTCGCGCTGGTAGAGATCAAGCCCGAGCGCGACGCGATAGCCCAGCAGGTAGGGCTCGACGAACGACAGCGAATATCCCCTCGCCCACTGCCCGTACTGGACCGAAGCCTTCGCAAACAGACCGCGGCCGAGCAGGTTGCGTTCGGAGACGCTGACCTCCGCAAGCGCGCCCTGGGTCGTCGAATAGCCACCGGACACCGAGAAGTCGCCGGTCGACTTGTCCTCGACGTTGACATCGAGAATCACGCGATCGCTGGACGATCCAGGCTCGGTCGTGATCTTGACCGTCTTGAAGAAATCGAGATTCTTCAGGCGGCGCTCCGCGCGATCCACCAGCGACCGGTTGTAGGCGTCGCCTTCCGAAATATCGAACTCGCGCCGGATCACGTAGTCCCGCGTGCGGGTGTTGCCCCGGATATTGATGCGCTCAATGTAGGTTCTCGGACCCTCGTCGATCGCGAATACGATCGAGACGGTATGGGCGTCGAAATTGCGGTCGCCTCGCGGGCGCACTACGGCGAAGGCATATCCACGACGCGACGCCTCGACCTGCATCTCCTCGACGGACTTCTCAAGCGCTTCGGCGTTATAGAGCGCCCCGACATGGACGCGCGAAAAGCTGCGCAGCGAATTTCCATCGAGCGACGGAATCGACGACTCGAACGTCACCGACCCGACGCGGTACTGCTGGCCTTCGTCGATCTTGAAAGTCACGAGGAATCCGTGGCGCTCAGGATCGTATTCCGTCACGGCCGCGACGATCTGGGCGTCGGCAAAGCCGTGTTTCAGATAAAAGCGACGCAACAGGTCGCGATCGGCCTCGACGCGGTCCGGATCATAAACATCCCCGCCGCCGAGAAAGCTGAGAAAGTTCGATTCATGCGTCTTGATCACGTCCTTCAGGCGATAGGACGAAAAAGCATGATTGCCGATGAATTCGACCGACTTGATGCCGGTCTTGCCGCCCTCGTCGATCGAAAAGATCAGATCGACGCGATTGTTCGGCTGCTCGACGATCTCGGGAGTGACGCGCACGTCATAGCGGCCGGAGTGGCGATAGATTTCGACGATTCGCTGAACGTCGGACTGGACCATCGGCCGGGAGAACGTACCGCGCGGCTTGGACTGGATTTCCGCCGTGAGCTGGTCGTCCTTGACCTTCTTGTTACCCTCGAACGCGATCCGGTTGATGACCGGGTTTTCGACGACCGAAACCACCAGCCGTCCGCCGACGCGATTGATCCTGACGTCCTGGAACAGACCGGTCTCGATCAGCGCCTTCAACCCGTCGTCGATACTCGCCTGGTCAAGACGCCCGCTGGCGTCCGGCTTGAAATACGAACGGATCGTCTCCAGTTCGACCCGCCGGTTGCCCTCGACCGAAATCGACGACAGGGTCTGGGCCGCCGCGGGCGACGACACGAGCGGGACAGCCACGACAGCAGCGACCGGCACGGCCACGACCATCAGGGCGGCGAGCAGTGTCCCCCGTAACACTCGCATTCCAACATTCATGCGCAATGCGCCCTTATCAATTCTGACACCGACCCGTTCCCCTCAGGTGCGGCAGATTCCCATTCGCGTTGCTTGTAGCCAATTTTTCCGTAGCGGAAAACGGCCTTTCGCAGTGCAATTCCAATTTAACTCCAAGACGTTGCCCAATAGTCACGCCCCAATCGCGATGATTGTGGACCGAATCGATCCATCCTGAACGCGATCAATTCCATGTTGTCAGAAGCGGGGTGCGGGCGGGCAGCCGCTACCCGCCTTCCTCCCGCGCCAGGCGCGACTCACGAGCCGGACAGGTGCAGTATGTCATTATAGGTCGCGAAAACCATCAGCATCAGCACCAGGCCAAGTCCGATCCGGAAGCCCATCTCCTGTGCCCGCTCGGACATCGGGCGGCCCCGGACAGCTTCGACCGCATAGAACAAGAGGTGCCCGCCATCCAGCAACGGAACCGGAAACAGGTTCAGCAGTCCGATGGACACGGACAGAACGGCGGCAAGATGGATCAGCGCGCCGAAGCCGATCGTGGCGACCTGCCCGGAGATTTGAGCGATCCGAATCGGTCCCCCGACCTGGTCGGGGTCCTCGCGTCCGGTGAAGATCCCGCCGATATAGGCCAGCGTGCGATCGACCACGAACCAGGTCTCCTTCACGCCCAGCCACAGCGCCGTGGCCGGGTTGACCCGTTCGGTGGTGACATCTCCGGGCGAAGTCGCGCGCGAAATCCCGAGCACGCCGATCCGGTGTTCGTTACCGAACCGGTCCTTGATTTCCTTCAGTTCCGGCGTTCCCCGCAGGTCGACGATCGAATCACCGCGCTTCACCGCGAATGTCAGCGTCTCGCCGGCGCTGGTTCCGACGATGCGCTGCATGTCCGAAAAGCTGTCGATCCTGCTGCCATTGATCGCGGTCACGACGTCGCCGGGCTTGAAACCGGCGACATCGGCCGCGCTGCCGGCCAGCACACCGTCGACGCGCGCGGTTGTGCTGGGCTTGCCCAAAATCGTGAACAGGCCGGCGAAAATGAAGATCGCGAGGATGAAGTTGGCGATCGGACCCGCAGCTACGATCGCGGCGCGCCGGCCAACATTCTTGTGATGGAAGCTGCCGTCGCGCTCCTCCGCCGTCATGGATGCGAGAGCCGCGCTCGATGGCGTGCTGGCCTCGGTGTCATCGCCGAAAAACTTGACGTATCCGCCGAGCGGGATGGCCGAGAGCTTCCAGCGCGTCCCGTGCCTGTCGTTGAAGCCCACCAGTTCCGGACCGAAGCCCACGGAGAAAGTCAGGATCTTCACGCCGGCCCAGCGTGCAATCAGGAAGTGGCCCAGTTCATGAAAGAAAACGACGATCGTGAGGACAAACAGAAACGGAACGATGTAACCTATCAGACCGTTGCTTAAGGTATTGAAACCATGAAGAAAAAACTCGGCCATTCCACTTCCCTCGTCCAGCGCCGGAGGCGCTGGTCCCGAACGTCCTAGAGCCTTTCCGCTTCTGACGGACTCAGAAGCGAGCCTCTACGGTTTTGGTTCGACGCGCATCACCCGAACCGTTGAGCCCATAACCCGTGCCCGGGTCAGACCCGGGAACACGCTTCGCCCCAAGACACCGTCTCCTCCGTCGTTTGATTCCTAGCATCCGCATCAGGCTTTAGCGAGCATTCCTGCGAAGCTTAGACTCGAAGGATCACCAGCAAATATAAGTTATCAGTGAGGTTTTGAATCTGACATTTGCGTGTAAACCCGCCGCCCAACAGAAGCGGCGCGACATCCATTCATTGCACTAGGACGCCTTTGCGGCAATTTGTGGCAAAAGCGAAGCCGCCATATTTCGCGCGTTATGGTCAACGGCGATGGCGTCGTCGGCGGACGCCAAAGGCGCGAGATTTCCCGCCCGGATCCAGCCATTCAGGGTCGCTTCGACAAGGCGCGCGATGGCCCCGAATCTGATCTTCTCAGCGATGAACGCCGCAACCGCGATCTCGTTCGCAGCATTGTAGACGGTGGTTGCGCCGTTTCCCGTCCTCAGCGCGTCATAGGCCAGCCGCAACGCCGGGAACCGGGTGAAATCCGGCGCCTCGAACGTCAGTTGCCCGATTTTGGCGAGATCGAGCTTCGTCGCCGGGCCGGCGATGCGCTCCGGCCAGCCGAGGCAATGCGCGATCGGAGTCCGCATGTCCGGCGTGCCGAGTTGAGCGACGACGGAGCGGTCGGAGAACTCCACCATGCCGTGGACGATCGATTGCGGATGGACCAGCACGTCGATCTCGTCCGGCGCCAGCGCGAACAGGCATGCGGCCTCAATGACTTCGAGTCCCTTGTTCATCATCGACGCCGAGTCGATGGTGATCTTCCGCCCCATGCTCCAGTTCGGATGTTTCAGCGCCTGCGCCAGCGTCGCATTCTCGATGTCGGCCGCCGCCCAGGTGCGGAACGGGCCCCCCGACGCGGTAATGATCACGCGCGTAAGTTCGTCGCGGTTTCCCGAACTCAGGGCCTGAAACAGCGCATTGTGTTCGGAGTCGGCCGGCAGGATGCAGGCCCCGGCCTTGACGGCGCGCTGCATGAAGAAATCGCCGGCGCAGACCAGGCATTCCTTGTTCGCAAGCGCGATCGTCGTGCCGCGATCGACGGCCGCAAGCGCGGGCTTCAGCCCGGCCGCCCCGCTCACTGCGGCCATCAGCCAATCGGCCGGACGCGAAGCCGCCTCGATGATCGCGCTTTCACCGACGCCGCACTCGATATCACTGCCGGCGAGCGCATCCTTCAACTCGCCAAAGCGCGAGGTGTCGGCGACCGCGACAAACCGCGCGTCGAATTCCCGCGCGAGCTTGACAAGAATCTCCACGTTGGAATTCGCCGTCAGCGCTTCGACACGATAACGGCCGCGCGCGCTGCGCAACAAATCCATCGTGCTGTCGCCGATTGACCCGGTCGCCCCCAGAACCGTTACGGTCCTGACGCCGGCCTGAGCCGGCTTGTCGTTTTTCAACGGAACAGCACTCATACCTCACCAAACCATAAGAGCATGACCGATGCCATTCGCATCGCCCCGCAGAAATCCGAAAAGCGCAGCCGCAACGATCGCCGCGACAAAGCCGTCGAGGCGGTCGAGCAAACCGCCGTGTCCGGGAATGATCTGACTGGAGTCCTTGACCCCGAAACGTCTCTTGACCGCCGATTCAAACAGGTCGCCCGATTGCGACACGACGGACAGAAAAGCGGCGAGCAAAAGCAATGGCGTCAGTTTTCCAATACCAACCGCGGCAAATCCCGCCGCAACAACAAGACCGCCTGCGAACCCGCCGATCGCGCCGGCCCACGTCTTCTTCGGGCTGACGCGCGGCCACAATTTGGGTCCGCCGATGCCGCGGCCGGCGAAATATCCCCCGATATCGGCCGCCCACACCACCAGCATGACGAATATCAACGCAACGAACCCGTAGGCATCGTCGAGGCGAACCTGGGCCGACGCAAAAGCGGCCGCTGCCGCGTAACAGAATCCGGCCACCGACCAGGGCCGCAACCGCCGCGACACCGCCGCCACCGCCGTAGCGCCGATCCCGAGAACAACCAGCGAGAACGCGCCGTATCCAAGCGCCAGACTCAGGCCGGACAGGATGAGCGCCGCGATCCCTGCGGCGACCGTCTGCTTTTCCCGCGCAGCGCCGACGATCGTCAGCCATTCGACGTACATGCCGATGGCCGCGAGCGTTACAAGGCCGATCCATAGCGGCCCGCCAGCCCATGCGATCCCGATCGCAGCAGGCGCGAGCACAAGCGCCGCAATGATGCGCGTGCGGAGATTTCGCGATTCCCCTCCGGCAGCCGGGGCGAGTTGATCCTGTGTCACACTAGTGTCCCGATTCCAAAATTCGCATGTCCTTGCAGCAGCCTTTGATGCGAACTCGGATCAAAGGGACACCAGCAATCTTACGATTCAAGTATGGTTCGGGCTCGGAAGTTCGCTTGGGGGACCCGTGGGGAGAATGAATCGAGCTTCTGAACCACCATACCGGTCACGATCCGGTTTTCACAGCCAGGCCGCCGAAGCGGCGTTCGCGTCTGGCATATTCCGCAATGGCACCTTCGAGCGCCGTCTTGTCGAAGTCCGGCCAGTGAATCGGCACGAACACGAACTCGCTATAAGCCGCCTGCCACATCAGGAAATTCGACAGTCGCTGCTCGCCGCTGGTGCGGATGATCAGGTCCGGATCGGGAATGTCCGGCGCGTCCAGGTATCGACCCAGCATATCGGCGTCGATCGTGGCCGGATCGCGCTTGCCGTCCGCGACCTCACGCGCAAGCCGCTGTGCGGCATTCGCGATCTCCTGCCGCGAGCCGTAGTTGAATGCGACCACGAGATTGAGACGGGTGTTGTCCCTGGTCAGTTCCTCCGCCTCGATCAGCAGCGCGCTGATATCCGGCTCCAACCCTTCACGTTCGCCGATGACCCGTACGCGCACCCCGTCGCGATGCAGCGTTGCAAGGTCATTGCGGACAAATCTCCGGAGCAGGCCGAAGAGATCACGTATCTCGGTTGCGGGCCGCGACCAGTTCTCGGAGCTGAAGGAAAAAATCGTCAGGTAAAGAATATTCAATTCGCAGGCGGCACGGACCACGCGTCTCAGCGCCTCGACGCCGCGGCGGTGGCCCTCCGCCCGGGGGAGCCCTCTTGCGGCGGCCCATCGGCCGTTGCCATCCATGATGATCGCAACGTGCAGCGGCGTGTCGGTTTGGTCCGATCCCTCGATTGCAGGCGCAACAGCGTTCGACATCAGGCCAGTCCAGTCCCGGCTAAACGGTGAGGATTTCCTTTTCCTTGCCCGCCAGCAATTGATCAATTTCGGAGATTACCCCGTCCGTCGCCTTCTGAACATCGTTCGCCAGGCGCTTCTCGTCATCCTCGGAAATCTCGTGATTCTTCTCGAGCTTCTTGATCGCATCGAGTCCGTCGCGCCGGACGTGGCGAACCGCGACCTTGGCCGCCTCGGCATATTTGTGCGCGATCTTCACCAGTTCCTTGCGACGCTCTTCGTTGAGTTCGGGGATGCGCAGGCGCAGGACCTGTCCTTCGGTGGCCGGGCTCAACCCGAGGTTGGAGTCGACGATCGCCTTCTCCACCGCCTTGACCATCGATTTATCCCAGACCTGCACCGACAGAAGCCGCGGCTCGGGGACACTGATCGTCGCCACCTGATTCAACGGCATGTGGCTGCCATAGGCCTCGACCTGCACCGGGTCGAGCATCGACGAGGCGGCCCGCCCTGTCCGCAAGCTGCCCAGCTCATGCTTGAGGGACTGGGTCGCTCCCTGCATCCGGCGTTTCAGCTCGCCGATATCGAAATTCCCCGACGCCATGCCGCTCTCCAATCCGGAACCTGACCTACATTCAACCTGACGACACCGATCAACTGGCGACGATCGTCCCGCGACCGACGCCCCTCAGGATGGCGCCGATCGAACCCGGTTCGGCGATCGAGAATACAATGATAGGCAGCGACGTCTCGCGGGCAAGCGCGAAAGCGGTCGCATCCATGACCTTATAGCCGCCTTCAAGCGCCTGCGAGTGGCTTAATCGCTCGAACCGTTTGGCAGACGGATCCTTCTTCGGGTCCGAACTGTAGACGCCGTCCACATTCGTCGCCTTGAGCACGGCCTGCGCGCCGATCTCGGCGGCGCGAAGCACCGCGGTGGTGTCGGTCGTGAAAAAGGGATTGCCGGTGCCGCCGGCAAGCAGAACGATGCGGCCCTCGGCGAGATATTTGTGCGCCGCGCCGCGGGTGAAAAGCTCGCAGACTTCGGGCATGACGAAGGCGGACAGCGCGCGGGCCGGCTGTCCGCGGCGTTCGATGGCAGCCTCCAGCGCAAGGCAGTTCATGACGGTCGCAAGCATTCCCATCATATCGCCGGTGGGCCGGGAAACGCCTCGGGACGACACCTCGACGCCACGGAAAATGTTGCCGCCACCGACAACAACCGCGATTTCGGTTCCCAGTTCGCGCGCCGCGGTCAGATCGCCGGCGATACGATCGATGGTCGGCTGGTCGATGCCGAAGGGTTGCGAACCGGCCAGATATTCCCCGGACAGCTTAACGACGACGCGACGATAGGCCGGCTCATCCATGATGCGTTAGCTCCGCCGCCAATGGTCCGATTCCAACATACGAATCCGCCGCTATTTGCCTGACGTGCCTTCTCCCCAACCCTTTCCCGCAAGCGAGAGAGGGAGCGCGGTGCTCCAGTGAGACGCTTCCATCAAAATGTTGACCTCAAGCGGATTTGTGTTTTGACGGAAACAAAGTGATTCAGGCCCGGCGTCAGCCCTGCCCGGCAGCCGCGGCGACTTCGGCTGCGAAATCGGATTCGGTTTTCTCGATGCCCTCGCCGAGAGCGTAGCGCACAAAACCCGTCAGCTTCACCGGCGCGCCGACCTTGGCCTCCGCCTCCTTGAGCGCCTGACCGACGCTTTTCTTGTCGTCGAAGATAAACGGCTGTTCCAGCAACGTCTGTTCCTTGAAGAAAGTCTTCAGGCCGGACTCGGTGATCTTCTCGATCATGGCCTCGGGCTTGCCCTGCTGCCGGAACTTGTCTGCGAGGATGTCCTTCTCGCGCTTGACGACGGCGGGATCGACCCCCGACGGATCGATGGCCAGCGGGTTCGAGGACGCGACATGCATCGCGATCTGGCGGCCGAGCGCGGCCAGTTCGTCGGCGTTGCCCGCCGACTCAAGCGCGACGATCACGCCCATTTTCCCGGCGCCATCGATGACGGCATTGTGGACATAGCTTGCGACAATTCCCTTGCTGACTTCGAGCAAGGCCGCGCGACGCAACGTCATGTTCTCGCCAATGGTGGCGATCGCATCTGAAATGGCCGTCTCCACCGTAGCGCTGCCGACCTTGGCGGCCTTGATCACCTCGATGTCGGCGCCGACGCTGAGCGCGACCTGCGCCACCATCTTGACCAGCCCCTGGAACTGGTCGTTGCGCGCGACGAAATCGGTTTCCGAATTGACTTCGACGACGACGCCCTTGTTGCCGCTGGTGACGGCGCCGATCAGGCCCTCGGCTGCGACGCGGCCGGCCTTCTTGGCGGCCTTCGACAGCCCCTTCTTGCGCAGCCAGTCGATCGCAGCCTGCATGTCACCGTTATTTTCCGTCAGCGCCTGCTTGCAATCCATCATGCCGACGCCGGTGGTTTCGCGCAGGTCCTTGACCATCGCCGCGGTGATTGTCGCCATTGCTGTGTGCCCTTTGCCTGTCAGGAGACTGCGGCGCAACTAGCGGGCCGCCGCCTCTGACTCAGGAAACAAGTCAGAAAACTCATCATGAAAGAGGGTGGCCGCGAAACCGCCACCCGTCAGGTCATTCCGCTTCGGCCGTCAGCGTCTTGGCCTGAGCGACCCAGCCGTCGGCCCGGCTCGGAAGCCCGAGATCTTCGCCGATCTTGTGCGCGGTGTCGTGATCGAGTTCGGCGAGCTGCCAGTAGTGGAAGATGCCGAGGTCGTTGAACTTCTTCTCGATCGCACCGGACACGCCCGTGAGCTTCTTGAGATCGTCGGCGACGCCCCGCGGACCCGCAAGGCCCTGGAATCCGGATGGCTGCGCGGCCGCCGGAAGCTCTTGCTGGATTGGCTGAACCGAAGCGCCGATATCGATGCCGGATTCGCCCTGGGCGCGCGAAATGCCATCGATCGCCGCTCGCGCAATGAGGTCGCAATACAGGCTGATGGCGCGACCCGCATCGTCGTTGCCCGGAACGATGTAGGTGATGCCCTTGGGATCGCAATTGGTGTCCACGATCGCCGCGACCGGGATGTTCAGCCGCTGCGCCTCCTGGATTGCGATGTCTTCCTTGTTGGTATCGATCACGAAGATCATGTCGGGCAGACCGCCCATGTCCTTGATGCCGCCGAGCGAGCGATCGAGCTTGTCGCGCTCGCGCTGCAGAGTCAGGCGCTCCTTCTTGGTGTAGGCATTGGCGTCGCCGGAGTTGAGCACCTCATCGAGATGGCGCAGCCGCTTGATCGAGCCCGAAATCGTTTTCCAGTTGGTCAGCGTGCCGCCAAGCCAGCGCGAATTCACGAAGTATTGCGCCGACCGCTTCGCGGCCTCTGCAACGCCGTCCTGCGCCTGGCGCTTGGTGCCGACGAACAGGATGCGGCCGCCCCTGGCGACGGTATCGCTGACGGCCTGCAGCGCGCGATGCAGCAGCGGCACGGTTTGCGCGAGATCGATGATGTGGATGTTGTTGCGCGCACCGAAAATGTAATCCGCCATTTTCGGATTCCAGCGGTGCGATTGGTGGCCGAAATGAACGCCAGCCTCAAGCAGCTGGCGCATGGAAAATTCAGGAATTGCCATGGTTCAATTCTCCGGTTGGTTCCTCCGGAAACGTGTGAGCAGCGCAAGCCATCAAACCAAAAGGCATCAAACCAAAAGGAATGCGGCCGGCTGCCACCGGACGGCTGTTCAGGCCATGTTTCCGTGTGAGATGGCGGGCTTATAGCCGCCGCCCTGCCCTGACGCAAGGATTTCCGACCCTTATCGTGTTTTCGAGCGAAGCATGTTCTCCGGCCTGCCGCGGGGAATGGATACCGGTTCGCGTGAAGAAAACGCGTCAAAACAATAATCTAGAGCTTGGCTTCTGATTCAATCAGAAGCCAAGCTCTGCTCGGCATCCGTAAAGGGAACAATGCCGGCCAGAGAGGCGAATCCGAACTGGCACCGCCGCCTAGCATTTAGCGACGTTCGGCGGGCACTTTTTGGCTCCGCCACGAGATGGCGGCGCCGGATGAGCGGCAGGCGCGGGCCGTGGTGGCGCGACAGCCCTTGGTGGAGGTGCGGCGCGTGGTGCCATTCGCGGCGGCGGGGCTGCGTGCGGTGCTGACCGCTGCGGCGCAGGTCTCGGAGGCGCCGCCATCCGCTGCATCGGCGGTGCCACATGCGGCGCGGGACGCGGCGGCGAGGCGACGCGTGGTGGCGGTGCTGCATGCAGCCGCGGCGGAGCGGACCTGGGAGCAGCCCGTGGCGGTGTCGCGCGTGGCGGCGCGACGGCGGTTGGAGCCGCTCGGGATGGCGATATCGACTTTCGAACGTGCGGCTCTGCTTGCGGCTCTGGCCGTGGCCTTGCAACGCGGGGGTGTGGCGCGGCCGGACCGGATGCGCCACCGGCCGGCCCCGTGGTCGGCGACCGTCGAACGCCGGAAGCCGGTCCCCTCTCCGGAACGGTGACGCCAGGTCTTGGCGTTGATGCACCGGGCGCCGGCGGCGTACCCTTGCTGCCCGGCACCGGCAGGGCGTGGGTCTTCGGAAACTGCTTGCCGTTCGAATTTGGCCCTGGCGCGGACTTGCCGGGCTGCGTCGCTGTCGCGGGGGGGTGCCCGGTCGCGGCCGGGGCCGGGACAGTTGTAGCGGGTTGCGGCGCAGCGGGCTGAGCCTGTGTGCCGCCAGCCGCAGGGAGAGCCCGGCGTGGTCCGGGCAGCCTGTCTGTCGACCTTCTGAACGCTCCAGCTTTCGCAGCCGGATTAATCGACGCGCTCGGCGGGACCGGCGCCTTACCTTCCTGAATCAGGGTTGCCTTCCGCATCACCGCGGCAGGGAGCGTGGGTCCTGGATGTACAGCGGGCTGGATGACCTGACCTTGCGCGGCCGGAGCACGCCCCGGAACTGTTCTTGCGCCCGGCGCAACCGGGTTCACCAGAGGGGCTGCCGGATTTGCCACGGGCGGCCGACGGTTGATGACATTGTTGATCACAGTCGTGTTGTGAATGTTGGTGAAGATGATGTCGTTCGGCGGAGGCTGGACGTAAGCCGGGGCACTGACATAGGCCGGTATCGGCACGAACAACGGGCTCGGCAGATAGAACAATCCGACCGGCGGCAAAGGCGGCTCCAGCGCGACGAAGTCCGGTGGCGGCGGCGGGAGGAAAAACACCGGCGGCGGCGGTGGCGGCGCAAAATCGAAATCCGGATCACTGAACATCAGCACCGGCCGGTCGACATAGACAATCTCGTCGGAAGGCGGCGGCGGCACATCGTAGTCCAGCATCGTGAACGTTTGCGGCGGCTCGAGCGCAGCCGACAGGATCGCAAGCCTGCGCCGCGCATCAGCAGCGTGAGGCCCGCGCGGATAGCGTCGCAGGTACGACCAGTACGCGTCCGGCGTGTCGGCCCGATAGCTGCGCTGCCAGGTGATCGCCTCGCGGCGCGCCGCGATGGTCGCCCTGACCCGCTTCGCCATCGGATCCTGCGGATAAGCAGCGATGAAATCCTCATAGCCCTGCAAGGTGTCGCGATCGAGCGCGGCCTGATAGGCGTCCGACGCGCCAAGATCACGGATTGGTTTGTCATGCACCGTCACCGCCTGGTCAGACGACGCGGCCGCTGGCGCATCCGGCGCACGATCGAAGAACATGAATTGCGCATCGTCGACCTTCTGCGTGTCCCACGGCACCTGCGCGCCCTTGGTGTTCTCGTTGACGCGCAAGCGCACGCGGTTGAACAATTCGGGAAGCGGCAGGCCGCCGGTGCGGATCATTTCAGCCACCGCCTGCGCGTAGGCTCCGTATGGCCCCGGCTCTTCCGGCGCGACCGTGCCCGGCGCAGCGTTGAATGCGATCAGCATCCGCGGATTGGGTTCGACGAGCGCCAGGCCGCTTGCGATCGATCCGTCTTCGATGAACGGCTGCTCGCGCGCGATGTCCAGCATGACGACGCTGAGCTTCAGGGGCAACGCCGTGAGCTGACGCATGTAATCGCTGATGCGCAGGCCTTCGGTCGGAATATCGGTGTCATGCGCGATCGTCGAATCCACCGGGATGAAATAGTTCTCGCCGGAAAACTGGAGGCCATAACCTGCGAGATAAACCACCGCGACGGTGTCAGGGCCGGATGTTTCCGCCTTCTTCATGAAATCGCGGAACGCACCGCGCAACGTGTCGCCATCGAGGTCGCGGGCGCCGGTGACGTCAAAGCCCGCCGCCTGCAAAGTCTGCGCGATCAGCCCGCCATCGTTGGCCGCCGTTGCGAGCGGCGCCTTGGCGTAAGCGCCATTTCCGATCACAAGCGCGATCCGCCTTTCCCGTTGCTGGGCAATGGCCGCGCTCGGAATCACCGAGAACGCACCGAAGAGAAGCAGACATGACACAAAGATTGCGAAGCTTCTGTTCAGGCGCATGATCGTTCTGCCCTATCAACAGCCAAACACGGCTTTGAGGTATTCAGCGCGCGGGTCTCTGAACAATATTTGAACGAAAAGCGGTCCGAACAAGGCACTTCCAGGTAGAGGTCTATTCTAAGACCGCCCTTTCGAGATCCCGGCAGCCGAGATCGGCTCAGAGCGCCTGGACGTCCACGACCCCGGAAACCGCCTTGATCGCGCCTGCGACCTGCGGCGAGACCCGAAAACGGCCGGGAAGCTTGATTTCCACCTCGGTTTCGAGATCCAGCAGCATCACCAGCGAAACGTCGCCGTCGCCGGACGGCCTTGCTGCGGGAACTTTGGCGGGCCCGCCCGGATCGTCATTCTCGGGCACCTGTAGGCGCTTCACGATCGAATCCAGCGGCCGGGTATCGCGCAGGAAAATTCGAAGGCCTTTCTGGGTTTTTGCCGCCGCATCATCCAGCGGTTCAGCATGCAGAATCCGGGCGCGCACCTCATCGCCCTGCAGTTCCGCGCCGAGTTGCAGCAGCACTGCTGCTCCCGGTTCGAGCACCTCGCGAAATTGCGCCAGCCCCTCAGAGAACAGGACAGCCTCGAAATGGCCGGTCGGATCGGACAGCCCGAGGATTCCCATCTTGTTGCCCGTTTTGGTCCGCCGCTCCATTCGCGAGACGACCGTTGCGGCGACCTTGCCGGCGGTCGCGCCGGTTTTCACCGCGCGGGAAAACTCGGCCCAGGACTGGACGCGCAGCCGTTTCAATGCCGTCGCGTAGTCGTCGAGCGGATGCCCGGACAGGAAAAACCCGACAGCCTCGTACTCGCGCCTCAGCCGATCGGCAGGCAGCCACGGCTCGACCTGAGGCAGCATGATGGCCGGTGCATCCGCCATGCCGCCGAACATGTCATTCTGACCGAGCATCGCGGCTTCGTGGCTGCGCTGGCATGCCGCGAGGATCGCCTCGGCGCCCGCGAACACGCGGGCGCGGTCGGGCTCGAGCGCATCGAACGCGCCGGCGGCCGCAAGGCTTTCGATCACGCGCTTGTTGATCGCGCGCGGCGGCACCCGGGCGGCGAAATCGGCCAGCGAGGTGAACAACCCGCTTTTGCGGGCTTCGACGATCTGTTCGACCGCCTGCGCACCGACGCCCTTCAGCGCCGCAAGCGCATAACAGATGACGCCGTCGCTGACTTCGAAGGTCGCGCCGGAGCGGTTGATCGAGGGCGCTTCGACCTTGATGCCGAGGCGGTGGGCTTCGGCGCGAAACTCCGAAAGCTTGTCGGTGTTGCTCATGTCGAGCGTCATCGACGCCGCCAGAAACTCGACCGGATGATGCGCTTTCATATACGCCGTCTGGTAGGACACGAGCGCATAGGCGGCGGCGTGGCTTTTGTTGAAGCCGTAATCGGCAAATTTCGCCAGCAACTCGAAAATCGTTTCCGCCTGCCCCTTGGGCACGCCGTTCTTCACGGATCCAGCGACAAAAATCGCGCGCTGCTTTTCCATTTCCGCGCGGATCTTCTTGCCCATCGCGCGGCGCAGCAGGTCGGCGTCGCCGAGCGAATAGCCGGCCATGACCTGCGCGATCTGCATCACCTGTTCCTGATAGATGATGACGCCGAAGGTCTCCTTCAGAATCGGCTCCAGCATCGGATGGAGATATTCCGGCTCCTCCTCCCCGTGCTTGCGCGCGCAGTAAGTCGGAATGTTCGCCATCGGTCCCGGCCGATACAGTGCGACCAGCGCGATGATGTCCTCGAAGCGATCGGGACGCATGTCCACCAGCGCCCGCCGCATGCCTTGACTTTCAACCTGGAACACGCCGACCACATCGCCCCGGGTCAGCATCTGGTAGCTCGCCGGATCGTCGAGCGGCAACGTGGCGAGATCGATGTTAATATCACGCTGCTTCAAAAGCTTCACGGCGACATCGAGGACCGTCAGCGTCTTCAGGCCGAGAAAGTCGAACTTCACGAGACCCGCGGGCTCGACCCACTTCATGTTGAACTGGGTCACCGGCATGTCCGATTTCGGATCGCGATACATCGGCACCAGCTCGCTCAAGGGACGGTCGCCGATCACGATGCCCGCGGCATGGGTCGAGGCATGGCGCGTCAGTCCCTCGAGGCGCTGGGCGATATCGAACGCGCGCGCCACCACCGGGTCTTCGTCGCGAAACGCCTGCAGCTTCGGTTCACTCGCGATTGCCGCGGCCAGGGTAACGGGCGCCGCCGGATTTTGCGGGACCAGCTTGGTCAGCTTGTCGACCTGCCCGTAAGGCATCTGCAGCACACGGCCGACGTCGCGGAGCACACCGCGCGCCTGGAGCGTTCCAAAGGTGATGATCTGCGCGACCTGATCGCGGCCATAGCGCTTCTGAACGTAGTCGATGACCTCGCCTCGCCGCTCCTGGCAGAAATCGATATCGAAATCCGGCATCGACACGCGTTCGGGATTGAGGAAGCGCTCGAACAGCAGACCGAACCGGATCGGATCCAGATCGGTGATGGTGAGCGCATAGGCCACCAGCGAGCCGGCGCCGGAGCCACGGCCCGGTCCCACCGGAATGCCCTTGGATTTGGCGTGCTTGATGAAGTCCGCGACGATCAGGAAGTAGCCCGCATAGTTCATGCGGGTGATGACGTCGAGCTCAAAACCCAGACGCGCGCGATAATCCTCCCCCGTCGTGCCCTGCGAGAGGCCGTGAACCGCCAGGCGGTTGGCAAGCCCCTCTTCCGCCTGGCGCCGCAGTTCGGCGGCCTCGTCGTTGTTCGCATTTGCCATGTCCGCGCCGACGGTGAAATGCGGCAGGATCGGCTTGCGCGTCAGGGGCCGGAATGCACAGCGTTGCGCAATTTCAATCGTGGACGACAGTGCCTCCGGAATGTCGGCAAAGAGCACAGCCATTTCCGCGCGGGTCTTGAAGCGATGATCCGGCGTTAGCTGATCGCGATCGGTCTCCGCGACCAGGCGGCCGCCGGCGATACACAGCAGGGCATCGTGAGCTTCGTAGTCCTCGGAAGTGGCGAAATACGGCTCGTTGGTTGCAACCAAGGGAAGACCCTTGGCATAGGCGAGGTCGATCAACGCGCCTTCGACGCGCCGTTCCTTGTCAAGGCCATGGCGCTGCAACTCGACATAGAGCCGGTCGCCGAAAATCCCGGCAAGATGATCGCAACGCGCAGCCGCGAGAGCGGAATGATCGGCATTGAGCGCCAGCGCCACCGGGCCATCCGGGCCGCCGGTCAAGGCTATCAACCCTTCGCTTTCGTCCCGAAGCCACTCCACCCGGATGTGCGGGATCTGATGCTCCGGGGTTTCGAGGAACGCACGGGAATTCAACCGCATCAGGTTGCGATAACCGGCCTCGCGCGCTGCCAGCAGCACAATCCGGGCAAAGGGGAGCGCGTTGCGAGCCGAAAGATCCTGATCGCCGAATTCGACCGCGAGTTCACACCCGACG
This sequence comes from Bradyrhizobiaceae bacterium, assembly GCA_044508545.1. GTDB lineage: Bacteria > Pseudomonadota > Alphaproteobacteria > Rhizobiales > Xanthobacteraceae > Nitrobacter. Next base: position 17,367 of record JBIQHO010000016.1, read on the forward strand.
ATCGGTTGGATCCCGTAACCCGCGACCTTATCGGAAAACTCCAGTGCGCCGAACATATTGTCGGTATCGGTGAGCGCCAGCGCCGGCTGATGGTCGGCCTTGGCCAGTTCGGCCAGCTTCTGGATCTTGATCGAGCCCTTCAGCAGCGAATAGGCCGAATGGACGTGCAGGTGGACGAAACCGGCGCTGGCGGTAGCGGACTTCTGGATCATGGTCGTTCATCGGATGCAGGTGATATGCTGACGGCCTGAGCCGACTCGCCAGCGGATGGTGGTGACTTGCACCCGGCATGTCCATGCGAAACCCCGGCGCGAGCGTGAGGTATTCCGGCTTTCCCAAGAGCGCCCGCGAAAGAGGCCGTTCGGCTCACGAGAGCTGCGGAATAAGTTGCGCCCAGACGGCGACCATTCCGACGAACAGCACGATCGAGGCCAGCGCAGCCGCCTCCTCCACGAAGATTTTCAGCATAGTGCCCTCTCCCGAATGAAAACATAACAAGAACATTGTTTCTGTTTTGTTCTCAAAGTCAAGGGCGGGCAGAAGACCACCCGAGGGAATGCCTCCCGTGGTTAATGGCTGCGGATGACGGATCTGGATTTAATTCTGAGCCTGTTTCCGATTCTGCAGAATATGTTGTTCCGCGACCGTCAAGTCCTGCCGAAACCTGGCAATGGCTTGAAGGTTTACCTCGAACACGATTGACTCTGCTTCCTCAGTATCCTGGTCCAGTACCAACAGCCTTATACCGGCCCGCCCATCCGGGCGAACCAGCGTCTCCGACTCAATGACCACTACAGTCCGACGATCGCGTTTTTTTTGTTCGCTCATTGCTTCCCCAAGTGCCTGACTGGCCACCATCTTACTTCATCTGAACTAGAAAATAGCCTTTATTTTCGGGTAGCCAGACCACTCTTCGTTTTGATCGGTGCAAGCGCACAAGAGCTCACTCCGGACCCAGCGCGTCCGCCATCTCCCGGATGATTGCGCGGGCGGCGGCTTTCGGATCCGGCGCCGCATAAATGGGCCTGCCCAACACCAGATAATCGGCTCCCGCCCGTATGGCTTCAAACGGCGTCGCCACGCGTTTCTGATCGTGCCGGGCGCCACCGCTAAGACGGATGCCCGGCGAAACGATCATCAGCTTGTTGCGCGTATGCTTGCGAAGCTCGGCGGCTTCGAGGGCGGACGCGATGACGCCGTCGACCCCGACCTCGAGCGCCTTCTTGGCGCGGGCGATGACGAGGTCTTCAACGTTGCATTCGAAGCCCATCTCCCTGATGTCGTCGGCATCCATGCTCGTCAGCACGGTGACGCCGAAGATTTTCATGTCGGAGTCGCCGCGACCGGTAACCGCGGCTTTCATGATGCTCGCAACGCCGTGCACGGTCAGGAAGGTGATTTTCAACTCGGCGGCTTGCGCAACCGCGCGCTGAACGGTCTCCCCGATGTCGTAATATTTGTAATCCAGGAATACCCGCTTGCCTTGTGCGATCAATTCCCTGGCGAACTCGTTTCCGCCGACTAGCTGCAGGCCTAAACCGATCTTGTAGAAAGACACCTCGTCGCCCAGATCGCGAACGAGCTTCTTCGCGTCCTCGACGTTCCAGTAATCGAGAGCGACGATCAGCTTCTCGCGGGCGAGGTCGTGGAGGTCTGTCATGCCTGGCGCCGGACCGCTTGCCATCGGGATTTCCAGAAGATTACGAAGGTCAAGACGACAGTCGGCACCGAACGTTCAGGATCAATGCCAGACCTTGGACCAGAGCCTGTTTTCCTACACGAAGCCGGTCCGCGCAAGAGACATATCGCGACAGAGGGATGGCAATAATGATAATGCCGGGACAGCTTTTTCAGCAATCCACCAGGGTTCGAAAGCTCGCTGAAGGCATTGTCATGACCATCCATCGCCGGGATTTCAATCAATGCGCATAGCGTTCCTGATCGCCTCCGCCATCATCTGCTCCTGCGCGAGCGCCCACGCACAGGCCTGGGACAGCCGCTATCCGGTGTGCATGGTGATTTACGGGCCGTTCGCATACAACGACTGCAGGTATATGACCCTCGAGCAGTGCAGGCCGCTGGCGTCGGGACGTCCCGCCCAATGCCTGGAGAATCCGTTTTTCGCCGGCCAAAAAGACGGCTCGAACCGCCGGCCGCGCCGACGGCATGGCCATTGACCGGACAAGCCAGGCGCGGCCCGCCGAGTGGCGCCGCCGCCTCAGTCCAATTCGACGACCTGACCGTTCTCGAGCGAGACCCGCCGGTCCATCCGGTCTGCCAGCTCCATGTTGTGCGTCGCGATCAGCATTGCCACGCGCGTCGCTTTCACGAGCTGCATCAGCGCATTGAAAACATGATCCGCGGTGTGCGGATCCAGATTGCCGGTTGGTTCATCCGCAAACAGCACACGCGGCGCGTTGGCGACCGCCCGCGCGATCGCGACCCGCTGCTGCTCGCCGCCGGACAATTCCGCCGGCCGATGGGTGACGCGATCGTCGAGACCGAGATAGGCGAGAATTTCGCGCGCGCGCTTGACCGTCTCCGAGCGTTTGAGGCCGCGGATCATCTGCGGCAGCATGACGTTTTCGAGCGCCGTGAATTCCGGAAGAAGACGGTGCGACTGATAGACAAACCCGATATCGGTGCGCCGTATCTGCGTGCGCTCCGCATCCGACAGCCCCGACGTCGCGGTTTCTCCGATATAAACCTCCCCCGAATCCGGGCTCTCAAGCAGCCCGGCGATGTGCAGCAGGGTCGATTTGCCGGATCCCGAGGGCGCCACCAGCGCAACAGACTGGCCCGCCCACAAGGCGAGCTTCGCGCCGTCCAGAATGGTGAGCCTGGCTTCGCCCTGCAAGTATTGCCGTTTGATATCGTGAAGATAAACGACCGGTATCTCCTTTTCCCCATCCATGTCCGCGCTCACTCGTACCGCAGCGCTTCGACGGGATCGAGACGCGCGGCGCGCCAGGACGGGTAAAGGGTCGCAAGAAACGACAGCGTCAATGCCATGATCACAACGGCGCTGGTCTCGCGGAAATCGATTTCGGCCGGCAATTTGGATAGAAAATAAAGCTCCGGCGAGAACAGCTCCGTGCTTGTGAGCCACGACAGGAATTCCCGGATCGATTCGATGTTGAGACAGATCACCAGCCCCACGACAAAGCCGGTGAGCGTGCCGACGACGCCGATCGCCGCGCCGGTGATCAGGAAAATCCGCATGATCGATCCTTGCGACGCGCCCATGGTGCGCAGGATCGCGATATCGCTGCCCTTGTCCTTGACCAGCATGATCAGGCCCGAAACGATATTCAGCGCCGCGACGAGGACGATCAGCGTCAGGATCAGAAACATCACGTTGCGCTCGACCTGGAGCGCGTTGAAAAACGTCGAATTGCGCTGCCGCCAGTCGACCAGAAACACCGGCCGGCCTGCGGCTTCCGTCACCGACTTGCGGAATTCATCGATTTTGTCCGGATTGTCGGTATAGACCTCGATCGCGGTGACGTCGTTGGCGCGATTGAAATAGGCCTGCGCCTCGGCGAGCGGCATGAACACGAAGGTGGAATCGTATTCGGACATCCCGATCTCGAACACCGCCGCGATCTTGTACGCCTTGATGCGCGGCGTCGTGCCCATCGGGGTCACCGCCCCGCGGGGCGCCACCAGCGTGACGCTGTCGCCTGCGTGCAGCGAGAGCTGATCGGCAAGACGCCGCCCGATGGCGACCCCCTGCCCGTCGTCGAAGCCTTCGAGCGTGCCCTGCTTGATGTTCCTGGCGATGGAGGTGAGGTTGTTGAGGTCGTTGGCCCTGATGCCCCGGACGAAAACGCCGGCAGCGTTGAACGGCGAAGACGCAAGCGCCTGACCGTCGACGACGGGCGCGGCCAGCCGAATTCCGGGCGCCTGACTGATGCGGTCGGCGACATCCTTCCAGTCGGTGAGCGGCGACTCCAGCGGCTGGACCAGCAGGTGCCCGTTGAGGCCAAGGATCTTGCTGAGCAGTTCCGTGCGGAATCCGTTCATGACGGCCATCACGATGATCAGCGTGGCGACACCGAGCATGATGCCAAGGAAGGAAAAGCCGGCGATGACGGAGATGAAGCCTTCCTTCCGCCGCGCCCGCAAGTAACGCCCCGACAGCATCCACTCGAAGGCGGCAAACGGCTTGGTCCGGAGCGGCTCGTTCATGGTCTCATCCATTATTTGATAATCCCATGATTCGCGGCCAATTGTGGCCGGAATGGCATTGAACGCCGCGCGCGGTGGATAATCGCTACGCTGTCAACCGCGCAACGGCATCCTCCAGCGCGACATTCTCCCGTGTGCCGTCCGCGCGCCGCTTGATCTCGACCTTGCCCTCGGCGAGCCCCTTGGGTCCCACCATCACCTGCCAGGGAACACCGATCAGGTCGGCGGTCGCGAACTTCGCGCCTGCCCGCTGGTCGGTGTCGTCGTAAAGCACGTCGACCCCTTTGGCCGTAAGCTCGCGGTACAGCCGCTCGCACGCGGCGTCCGTATCGCCGGCACCCTGTTTCAGATTGAGGATCGCAACCGTGAACGGCGCCACCGCGTCCGGCCACTTGATTCCGGTCTCGTCGTGACAGGCTTCGATGATCGCGCCGACCAGGCGGGAGACTCCGACGCCGTAGGAACCGCCATGGATCGGCTGCTCGACGCCGTCGGGACCAGCCACCAGGGCCTTCATCGATTCGGAATACTTGGTGCCGAAATAAAAGATCTGGCCGACTTCGATGCCGCGGGTGTGGATGCGCTTCGCCTCCGGAACCTCGCGCTCGTAGCGCGACGCGTCGTGCACGTCCTCGGTGGCGGCATAGGCCGTGGTCCACTGCTTGACGATGGGCGTCAGATCGCCGTCGTAATCCACTTCGGTGCCGGGCACCGGAAGATCGAGGACGTCCCTGTCGATATAGACGCCGGACTCCCCGGTCTCGGCGAGAACGATGAATTCATGGCTGAGGTCGCCGCCGATCGGGCCGGTCTCCGCGCGCATCGGGATCGCCTTCAGTCCCATCCGGGCGAACGTGCGCAAGTACGCGACGAACATCCTGTTGTAGGAGCGCCGCGCGCCGGCCTCGTCGAGATCAAACGAATAGGCATCCTTCATGAGAAATTCGCGGCCGCGCATGACGCCGAAGCGGGGGCGCTGCTCGTCGCGGAACTTCCACTGGATATGATAGAGATTGAGCGGCAGGTTTTTGTAGGACCGCACGTAGCTGCGGAAAATCTCCGTGATCATCTCCTCGTTGGTCGGCCCGTACAGCAACTCGCGTTTGTGGCGGTCCTGAATCCGCAGCATCTCCGGCCCGTAGGCGTCGTAACGCCCGCTCTCACGCCAGAGGTCGGCGAGTTGCAGCGTCGGCATCAGCACCTCGATCGCGCCGGCGCGATTCTGCTCCTCGCGCACGATCGCCTCGATCTTCTTGAGCACGCGAAGACCCAGCGGCAGCCAGGCGTAAATGCCGGCCGCCTCCTGGCGTATCATGCCCGCCCGCAGCATCAGCCGGTGCGAGACGATCTCGGCTTCCTTCGGGGTTTCCTTCAGGATCGGCAAAAAGAAACGCGACAAACGCATGGGCAGGCCTGAGAATCGCTTCGGGATGGGAACGTTCGCAGTGAAACCGGATCGGCTGACAAAATACAAGGGCCTGCGGGAGGACAAGCCGCGCGAAAGCGGCGGAATTCCGCCCGCTCGAGACAATTATCTATACTTATTATGCGTCCGGATCGCGGGCCGCTCCCCGAGCGGCGACGACTCTGTTTATTTGATCTGAATTTCCGTCTCGGCATGAACCTGGTCGAAATCCGAGATCAGAACATCGAGCGCGAGGGTCCAGCGTCCGGCAACCGGGGCGGCCATCGACGCCTGCCACTGTCCATCACCCAGCGATCGCGCTTCCGCGCTCGATGGCTCGATGCCGTTGTCGGGGCTGGACAGCGTGACGGACACGCCCTTGGCGGACAGCAGTTCCTCGTCCGGCGTCCGCAACTGGATTGCGATGCTGACAGGCCCGGCGCGGCCCGGCGACAGCGTAACATCCGCCATCATTCGTCCGGTGTGAATGTGGGTGAAGAAAGGCTGAGCCACGACCGTCAGCGTCCGAGGCGGCGGGGTAAAGCGCCAGAGCCCGACGACGCCGAGAATGCCGGCCACCAGCACCAGTTCGGCCACGATCGTCCGTCGCATGTGACGGCGAGAGTTGGGGCTGCCCTGCCCGATACGCGGCGTCAGATACAGGCGATTCCAGAGCGCGACCGCCAGCAGCAATGCCACCAGCACCAGCTTGACCATGAGGACGCGGCCATAATTCGTGGTCCACAGCGCATCCACCCGCTCCAGCTGCACGACGGCGAGCAGCAGGCCACTCGCCAGCAACGCGGCGACGGCGAACGGGATGACGCGCGAAAACCGCGTCAGGACATCGACGGCGGTCTGGCGGGGTTCGCGCATCACCAGTGCGAGCGGGATCAACGAGCCGATCCAGAACGCCAGGGCAGCGCCGTGCACGAACACCGCGGGGGCGGTAAGCCATCGCGGCGAAGCGTTGGCGGCGTGGCCGGTTGCCGCCAGCGCGAGGCCAACGCCGGCCAGAGCGCCGAGAGACATGATCTTTGCGGCAGCGGCACCGAAACGATGCGACAGCAGAGCCAGAAGCAAGGCCGCGGACGCGATCGCAGCCGACAATCCGAACGAGCC
>JBIQHO010000403.1:0-2952 GCA_044508545.1 Bradyrhizobiaceae bacterium
GGCTGACACCATCCACACCGTCGCTTAGAGTGGCATTGATTTGTCGTGGTTCGCAATGGCCGTATACGCGGGATTCAAGCCCGCCTCGGCCGATACAGCAATGGCGTCACTCTGCGGCAATCATAGATCGCGACATCTCCCGCAGCCTTGCCGCTCGCACGGCCGCAACTGCCAACCAATCGCGCAACAGGCCCCTGTCTTCCTTACTGAACGCCGATCTTCGCTTCATGTCGTCAAGGCTGTCGTCCGGATGACATTGTTCGAAGTCCTCGCGGATCAGCGACTCGAGATAGGTGCGTTCCGCATCATCGGCCGGATCGACATAGTGTTGGGAATTGCTGCGCATCGCGATGCCCTCGCCTCATACGAACAGAAGCAACCGTTTCGTTCCGCTCGGCGACGCCGGCCGCGAAACGCCTTCAGATATGCCGGTCCCGATTACGCGCTGTTAGCCTCGACAAGGCTTGCGTTTCGAGCAGTGCATTGAGCGTCAGCGCGTTGGGGCAATAGTCGTTGTAGTTCTGCTTCGCCGAACCCGCCTCGAGTTCGCGCCGGCACCGATTGATCATCAGACAACCGGAGCAGACCAAACTCATATCGCGCGTAACGGCACCCGGATTTGCGATCTCGCTCTGTTCGATGTCGAGCGAAAGCGCGCACATCAGGCGCTCCAACTCGTCGGTCCGATCGCCCGCGACATAAAGGTGTTCGAAGATATCCTCGGACACGCAGATATCGCGTGCCAACTCTTCGCGCTGGATCGTATCAAGCGAACTTAATTCATTCGCGAGCGCGCGACGGACTTTCCACTTTTCCCAGATTGCTGCGATACCCATTTCGGCACCTCCAGATCGCAGTCAGAATGACATGTGTCAGGAAGCCGAACATTGATCTGGCACAAATTCGAGCGTTGTCGACATCGCGTGACACCTCTGGCACCACGAGAAGCCAGCGCACATCTTCGCCAAACAGATGCGTCATGTCATTCGGGCTTCGCGCCAAACGACAGGGCTCGACGAATTTGGCCACCGCAACCGGTTCGCCACGAGCAGATAGCCGCTTTACCAAAGCGGATAGGCAGAAATCGGCCATCGGGCTGCTTGCGCCAGAGCCGGATCGCGGCTAGAGGAACGGGGCCGCAAACGGCACGGAGCGTGGCGCAGCCCGGTTAGCGCACTAGTCTGGGGGACTAGGGGTCGTGGGTTCGAATCCCGCCGCTCCGACCATCAAAACCCCACCACACCAAATCTTTCCACTCGGGGCATGGGATGCCCAACGCCCAGCCGCGGGCAAAATCGCCCCGCCTACCCCTCTTTCAACGCAGCTTCGAGCAACTGGCGGCAGGCGGTTAATTCCGTCAGCACAGCACGCAGCCGATCGGTATCGAGCCGGCGAAATTCGGCGCGCGGGCTTTGGGCACCGGGATGGGCGGCAGGCATAGAGGGTTCCGGCTCGAACCGCATTGCGGGCTCGACACGGCGGGGCGCGGACAACTCGGGCTCGCGCCGTTGCGGCGGCACACCCTCCTCCGCAGCCTCGTCATCCCCAGTAGCCTCGTCGAGGTCGTCCCCAATCTCTTCCCCGGCGTCATCCGCCGCGTCGTTCATCTCCTCGGCGCGATCGACATCGGCCTTATGCGCGCGCGCAGATGAGCCCTGTTCGATCGGACCGAACACGACCGCTGCATTCTCCGTCAAACTTTGGACCGACTTGATGCCGTGCGCTTTCAGAATCCGCTGCACGCCTCGGATCGTGTAACCCTCGCCGTAGAGCAGCCGACGGATGCCACGCAGCAGATCGACGTCGTCCGGGCGATAGTAGCGGCGGCCGCCGCTGCACTTCATCGGCTTGATCTGCGAGAAGCGTGTTTCCCAAAAGCGCAGCACGTGCTGCGGAACTTCAAGCTCCTCAGCGACCTCGCTGATGGTGCGGAATGCATCCGGCGCCTTGTCCAAATGCATGCCCTCCTGTGCTTGACGGTGGTGCGAATCCAACATCGCAACGCATCGCCCGACTCTACCGCAGCAGGCGCTGATTGGAAAGCAATGCTGATTTCAAAAGAACAAACGAGGCGCGCGTGAGACGCCTCGAAAACTACTCGCTGTTGTCAGCGCCATTACCCGCACTGTTGGCGTTGATCCGCTGCTTCAGAATCGCGGACGGCTTGAACACCATCACCCGGCGCGGCGAAATAGGAACCTCGGTTCCGGTCTTCGGATTGCGGCCGATACGCTGCCCTTTTTTGCGCACCATGAATGAGCCGAACGACGACAACTTCACGGTCTCGCCCTTCTCAAGGCAATCGGTGATCTCTTTCAACACCAGCTCAACGAACGCAGACGACTCCGTGCGCGATAAGCCTACCTTCTGATAGACAGCCTCGCACAAATCGACACGTGTTACGGTTTTGCCAGTTCCAGCCATCGCCTGCCCCAACTCACGGCGGAAAATTTCGCCTCGGAAATTATGAGCTTAGTGCGCGCGGGTCAACAGCGCACATCCATGCAGCCGCATTCAGATCAAGCAAACTCGATACAAATACCAGCTACACGCTTACCAGCGCAGCAGCGCCGACCCCCAGGTAAAGCCGCCGCCCATCGCTTCGAGCAGCACAAGATCGCCTCGCTTGATGCGGCCATCATGCACAGCAGCATCGAGCGCCAGCGGAATCGAAGCCGCCGATGTATTGCCGTGGCGATCCACGGTCAGCACGACTTTCTGCGGCGCAATATGCAACTTGTGCGCTGAAGCATCGATGATGCGTTTGTTCGCCTGATGCGGAACAAACCAGTCGATATCGTCCGCAGAGGTCCCCGTCGCGTTGAAGGCGTCAACGATCACATCGGTGATCATGCCGACCGCATGCTTGAACACCTCGCGGCCTTCCATGCGCAGATATCCCACGGTCTGCGTACTTGAGGGGCCGCCATCGACGAACAGCTTCGCCTTGTG
>JBIQHO010000404.1:0-2940 GCA_044508545.1 Bradyrhizobiaceae bacterium
GGATGGTGCCCTGTTACGGCTTGCCCGCCTTGACCCGTTCGGCCGGCGTTTCCAGGCCGTGATCGGCGGAATTGCGCACCATGTGCGTCAGCGGATCCTTGATCAGGTCGAGAACCTGACGATCAAGCTCGGTGTCGGCGCCATGCATCTCGAGTTCGATCTGCTTGCCAAGTTCGCTCGACAGATCGCGCACGATACGCGGCAGCTTCTGCCAGGCGTTGCCGATCGGCTGCATGCGCGTCTTCATGACGCCTTCCTGCAGCTCCGCGGTGACGTTGGACAGCCGTTGCAACGGCACCTTGAATTCGTTGTCCTCGTGGCGGCGGCTGATCTCGAGCAACTGGTTACGCGTCAACACGAGCTCGGACACCATCGTCATCAGATGCTCGAGCGTATCGACGTTGACGCGGATCGACTGGTGGGCAACCCGATCGTTTTCAGGAGTATCCTCCGCTTTCTTCGGCGCCGCCTTGACGGCAGCTTTCGGGGTCTCGGCTGGCGCGGACACCCCGGACGCCGGCTGCAGAACAGGCGCGGGCTGCGGAGCAGCAGGCGTGGCCGACTCGACCTCCGTTTCCCGGAACGCGCGCTCAAGATCATCGAGCGATACCTCGCCCGGACGAAGCTGACGTTCGAGAATTTGATAAGTGAGCGTACCCGCCGTCTGGGGGACGGGCGCTTCGGCGGCAGGCTCGGGAGCGGAAGCGGCAGCTTCGGAAGCGCCATGCTCCGCCATGTGATGGAGCAACTCGATCAGATCGGTATCTGATCCTTCCGGCTCGGTTTCGGTCGCCTCGAGCTGACCCAGGATATCCCTGATGCGATCGATGGTGGAGAGAATGAGCGTCACGGCCTCGCCGGTCACGGGCATGCCGTCGCGAAACTTGCCCATCAGCGTTTCCGCCGCATGGGCGAGCGCCTCCAGCCTCGGAAGACCCAGAAAGCCGCACGTGCCCTTGATGGTGTGGACCAGCCGGAAGATATTATCCAATATCTTCGCGTTGTTCGGATCCTGCTCGAAGCTGACGAGCTGATTGTCGACGGTATCCAGGCTCTCGTTGGTCTCGGTCAGGAATTCGCGGAGGAGATCATCCATTGCCTTCTGGCTCTCGAACTGCCGGGGCGACGTCGTCGCGCCTTTTCGCGGCCGGGCCAGTTTCAACCCAAAGCATTTAATATTGGTTGAGCAAGCGGGAAAGAATACGCCCGACAATCGGTACGGTGGACTCGCCGCGCAACGCCGGCGAACGATCTCGCTGCATCTGTCGGGATTTTCGCCGAGGCAGAGCCAGGGCGTTTAACGTTGATTTAGCAACGAAAAGGAACGCACCCGGTAACCGGATCAAAACCTTGACGCTGACCTCCGCAAACCCGGAAACCATTCGTTCACCTTATTAGGCGACGCCGAGTTCAACGGGCGCTCACAACCACTTTCTCGCTCTCCGCGACGATCGCAACGTTGATACCGCAGGCCTCGGCAAGCAGGCGGGTGTAGTAGGGCTGAATCGCATGCGCATCGACGGCGCCGGCAGCGCCTGACGCGAGAAGATCGACGACATTCTGCGAGATGCGGGCATTCGTCCCGGCGGCAGTGATCTGAAAGCCCATCGCCTCGCCCTCGCCAAGCGGATCGACGCTCAGCACGCCCCCGCGAGGAATCATCTGCTGCGCGATCACCAGCAAGTTGAGCAGCAGTTTCACCCTGTTCTTCGGCAACAGCAGGCGCGGGAGATTCCAGGCGATCGTGATCTTGCCGTCCTCGAAATGACCCTTCGCCATGGCCTGCGCATCGCCGAGATCGATCTGCGCGCCGGCCGAGCCCGCAGCGCCGAATGCGAGACGGCAGAACTGCAGCCGCGCCGAGGCGGTTTTGGCGCTCTTGCGAATCAGATCGAGGGCGAATTCGCGATCTTCCGGCTTCGGATTGTCGTCCAGCACCTCGAGCCCGTTGACGATTGCGCCAACCGGACTAATGAGGTCATGACAAACGCGCGAACACAGCAGTGCTGCGAGTTCGAGCATATCGGGAACGGGACCGGGAGACGACGTGCCAGACATGATACCTGCTCCTGGAATCCATTTCGGCAAATCCACAGCAACCGGACTTGCAGCGCGCGGATCTGGCGAATCAAACGATCGTGGTGGCTTGATACACTGCCGAAGCCTGTGCTGCCACCGCAAGGCGGTCACCGCCGTTCTCCCGCGCCGTGCAGGGACACTTCAAACGTGCCGGTGATCGACGATCAAACGGCTGCGGCGCTGATGAACGCCCTCACCGCGCTGGTGGCGAAAGCCGGCGCCGCCACCCTCTCGGTCAACCGCGATCGCATGACGATCAGCGGCAAGGCTGACGGCTCTCCCGTGACCGAGGCGGATCTCGCCTCCGACCGGATCATCGCCGATGGGCTCGCGCGGCTTCGTCCCGATATTCCGCTGCTGTCGGAGGAGCGCGTGCATCTTGCCGCGCCGCCTTATGCCGGCAGCCTCTTCGTGATCGATCCGCTCGACGGCACCAAGGAATTCATCGCCGGCCGCGACGAATTCACCGTCAATCTCGCGATCGTGACGGACGGCGTGCCGCTATTGGGCATCATCGGCGCGCCTGCGCTCGGTATGATCTGGCGAGGTCTTGCCGGGCGTGGCGCGGAGCGCCTCGCGGTCGGGGCCGACGGCGGCGTCGGCGCGGCCGAGCCGATCGCGACCCGGCCGTTTCCCGCCCATGGCGCATGGATCGCCGCCGTCAGCCGCTCCCACGGCGACAGCCGCTCGGACGCCTTCATCGACAGCCGGCCCGGCGCGGTGCGCGAGCCGCTCGGCTCCGCCGTCAAGTTCTGCCGGATTGCGGAGGGCGAAGCCGATATTTATCCCCGTCTCGCCCCGACCTGCGAATGGGACGTCGCGGCCGGTCACGCCCTGGTCGCCGCCGCCGGCGGGAAGGTC
>JBIQHO010000405.1:0-2933 GCA_044508545.1 Bradyrhizobiaceae bacterium
CTGTCTATGGAGCGACGCTTCCCGGCGTAATACCGATGATCGACAACGACATCGAACAGCGGCAGCTCGGCATCTACCTGCAGGATCAAATCCGCCTCAGCAACTGGTTGTTGACGCTGGGCGGCCGGGAGGACTGGGCGCATGGGCGCATCACCAACATGATCGTTCCAAACTCCGCGCCGACGACAACGAACGATACGGCGTTCACCGGACGGGCCGGTCTTACGTATTTGTTCGAGAGCGGCTTGGCGCCTTATATCAGTTACTCGACGTCATTCGAACCTACGGTCGGTGCGACCTATGAGGGTAACCTTTTCGTTCCGACAACGGGGCAGCAATATGAGGCCGGTGTCAAATATCAGCCCGCCGGCTCACGGATGCTGATCACGGCGGCGGGTTATCAGTTGACCCAACAGAATGTGTTGACGGCCGACAACCGGCCCGCAGCGCCGCCTTTCAGCCAGATCCAGCAGGGAGAAATCCGCGTGCGCGGCGCCGAGCTGGAAGCGAAGGTGCAGGCCTGGAACGGTTGGGATCTGATCGGCTCGTACACATTCTCCGACGCGGTCGTGACCAGGAGCAATTCGGATGTTAACGGCGTGCCGATCCAGGGTCGGTTCGTGACGAGTATTCCGCGCCACCAGACGGCGCTGTGGGCGAAATATACGTTCGGCGCGGGGCCACTTGCCGGCTTCGGCCTTGCTGCCGGCCTGCGATATCGCAGCAGCGTCTACGCCGACGATCTCAATCAACTGACGGTTCCACCCGTCACGTTGCTGGATGCGGGCCTGAGCTACGACTTGGGCAAGGCCAGTCCGCAATGGAAAGGCCTCACGCTCAATGTCAATGCGAGCAATCTGCTCGGGAAGAACTACGTGGCGAACTGCCAATATGGCGTCTGCTACTATGGCCTGTCGCGGACCGTCATAGCCAAGCTTACCTATCGATGGTGAGATCATGAACCGTGAGGGGATTGATTGCACGCCGGGCATCGCTGCCGGCAGGCTTGTCACATTGTTGTTGCCTCCGCGGTTTGCGCGCCGGCGGCGAGGGAATAGTCGCGTCGAGTCGCCGTTGAACTCTCGACGGCTGCAATTATTCACGCCGAAGTCGAAGAGAAGGCAGTTTGTGGCCGTGCATTTTAGAAGCGATCCAGATTACTGTGATTGAAAGCTATCCCCTCGTAGAAAGCAATTCTCTGAACACCTTGAGCAGCCGTGCTAGATGACCATTCATGCCGGAGTTAAAGAGAAGCGGAAATTCGTTCCGGGCGGTGTATGGATCTCAAAATCACTGTTCGTCGCTCATGAGCGCGAAATCGGAACATTTCTGCGCCGGCGCGGGCACGACCGGGAAGTCGTCGCTGATCTGATCCAGGACACGTTCGTTCGTGTTGCCGGCATGCGGAATCCGGAAACGGTCGAGAATGCGCGCGGCTTTCTGTTCACGGTCGCGGCCAACTTGGCCCGGGATCATTTGCGTCGGTTGCTGCGGCGTGAGCGGGTGGAGGCGGGCCCGGTAGAGGATTCGATCGCTTGCACGCTTCCAACTCCCGAGGAAGCTCTCTGCCGACAGCAGCAGGAACGCGTGTTGCAGCAGGCGATCGACAGCCTCCCGGAGATGACCCGTGAAGTTTTCCTGCTCTATCATGTTGAGGGATGTTCTTACCGCGAGATTGCGGAGCGGCTAGAGCTTTCGTCCCGCACCGTCGAATATCGCCTTCGGCATGCGTTGGGACTTTGCCGCGAATATGTGCGCCGGCTTGGCACCCTCTGATCTTCGAATAGATTTATCCCAAGGGAAATCGGCCCCGCATTCGCCCTTGTGATCGAGGGCGGGACCGTGTCTTGTAGGCCTCGGGCGGCGGAAGCGAAGCATGGATGAGACCAGAACCGGGAGAACGAACTGTTCGCGGAGCGCCCGGAGGAAGCATCGGCGGGACGATCAATCTGAAGCGGAATGCGTTCCGGGATCAGGGAATTGTGGTCGCCAAGGTTGACGATCACAGGCTCGTTCGAGCGCCAGTTTTTGCGGAACATCGGCCGCAAGCTGCTCGGCGCGCTGACGCGCTAACCGCTCAATACAGCGCGACATAAGCGCCCAAAGCTGCGGCGATCAAGACCAGCGACAGGACGAGTTCGACCCGGATGCTGGTCGCTTGATGGATATCGTCGGATTCGATTAAACGGCTGGTCCGGACGAAGCGCCAGGCTGCCATCGCGATCAAGGCAATGCCGAGGAAGATAAGCGCGGTCCCATCATATCGTCCGAGCGCGCTGTGCTGGACTTTTATGGACTTGCCCGCCGGGAAGTCTGCGCTGGCAAGGGTTCTCAGGAACAGGTTGAACTTATCGATCACAAACCCGAATGCGATCGTTGCGATGCCGGTTCGAACCCATGCCAGGAAGGTTCTTTCGTTCGCCGCGTGGTCGCTGAATCTCGGTATCATTCGGTGTTCTCTGACAGTTTGAGTGCGCCGCAGGTTCGATTTGTAGTCGCCGGAGACTAACCCAGGGTAGAGCCGTCCGGTAGCTCGCTTGGCTCGTGTGACCAAGCGCGTTTGGTGACGTGCCGGATGATTTGAGTGAATTGTGGGGGAAAGTCTGATGGTCATTCCTTCGCCAGCGTCGTAGGTTCATTCATGAGCAACCCGGACCACCCGCGATTTGGAGCGTGTTGGCCGGCATGAAGAGAATTGCCCAATGCGGAAGGCGTTGATTGCTGCGGCTCTGTTCGGGTTCACCGCTTGGGCGATCGTCACGTTTGCTATGATGGTCTCGAAGTGGACCAGCCAAGTGCAGGGCAAGTCAGCATCCAGCGTCAGTCACGCTGACCACAAGTGACGGCCCAGCGCCGGAGCCTGAATGAAGCGGCGTGACTTGGAGATAATTCCGTTTTGATAATCGCGGAGCAGCAGCGCCTGAGATGGTCGA
>JBIQHO010000406.1:0-1401 GCA_044508545.1 Bradyrhizobiaceae bacterium
CGCGGTGATGTCGTCGGGAAGGTCGCGGAACACGGCTTCCAGTTGGCGCATTATCTGCCACTCGAGTTCGTGTCGCACGCCAGGCTCCGCATCCACCCCGCGCCGCAGCTCGCGCAGCTTCGTAAACACGCGCGCCGCAAGATTGGCGTCTGCGCGCGCGGCAATGATGGAAATCATGCCGCCGAAGTGCCCGTTCTTGAGGTCTTCGGTCTCGAGGCGTTGCAGGTATTTCTCGACGAGGCTGTCGGGAATGACGGTCGCAAACGGCAACCAATACTCGTGCTCGTAGAGGACGCCTTCGGCAACTTGGGTAGCCACCCACTCGCTCACCCAGGCGGGATCGATTGTGCTCAGGTGCTCGAGCGCCGGCTGGATGTAGTGCGAACCCAGATTGCGCATGTCGCCGCCGGACAGCGCCGCCATCGCATCCTTGATGACGCTGTCCAGGACTGTCTCGCCGAAATCGATCAAATCGAGCGCGGTTCGCAGGCGCGCGGGATGGTCCGTGCTGCTCTCGATGAATTTCCGCATCGCGGCGATCGTCTTGGATCTGAGGGCCGCGGGCATGCGGTCGGCGTTTTGGCGCGCGACCTCCTCGAATGTCTGCGCATCCATCGAGTCGAGGACGCGGGTCAGCGCGTCGTCAGACCCGGTCCACATGAGGCCGGAGACTGCCGCCTTCTTCACCGCGATACTGTCGTCCTCCGCAGCGAAGGCGGCAATCTCGCCATCGACACGATGATGAAGCAATTCGGAGACGAAATCCGTTCGCGCCTCTTCGCTCCAGCCGCTCACCTGTTCGCGCCAGTTCGGCCCAAGCGACGAGACATGGATGTCCGGCCAGAGCCGGTACGTGCGAAGTCGCGTTTGCTGGTCTTGTCCCGCCAGAAGCGGCACGATGATGTCGCTGAAGTCGTCTGCGCCGGTGGCGAGCATAGCGGCGATGGCGTACTGCCGAAAGTTGCCGTCGCGGATCGCGTAGACGGCGCGGATGCACTCGCCGACGGCCGCGCGAACTTCATTCCAGACGACCACGCCGCAAAGCTGCGCGAGCTCGGCGGCAAATACGAGGTCGACGGCGAGCGCCATCTCCACCAGCTTCCCCCCTGCGCGGGTGTTTGTCCTGTCGATTTCGCCGTCGCCGGTCTGTTCGGCAAACGTCTCGGCGATCATGCGCAGCGGTTCAGCCCATGCCGGATCGTTCACGTAGTCGGCCGTGAAGCGGCCGGTCGCGTCGCGGTCATCGTCCCACAGGTCGAGAAGCCGTGCGCGGACATCGAGCGCAGCGTAGTACTCCTGAAGCTGCTGATGCTCGAATTGAAATGCCGTTTGCGGGTAGTCGACGCGCTCAAGAACGTGGTGCGCCGTGAGCGTCGCGAGGATCGCCGGCGCTCCGACCAG
>JBIQHO010000406.1:1411-2923 GCA_044508545.1 Bradyrhizobiaceae bacterium
CGGTGCGCAAGCTCTCGTGCGACGCCAGCAACGACAGCGCGGGCATCAGCCTCGGGCAATGCCACCGCGCCACGGCGAGTCATCTCAGTTGCAAGGGCTTTCAGGTACTCCGTTTGTTCACCGAAGATCGGGACTGTTTGTAGTGCATTTCTGTGTTCTTCTCGTTGTTCTTGCAGGCGAAGAACCTGGGCGAGAATACCGATCTTCGTGGAGGGAATTTCGGCGCCGGCTTCAAACAGTGAAGCGACTTCGGAGAGGATGAATGGCGTGCGGGTCAGCTCGTCGAGTGACGGGTCGGCATCGATGCGGGCGCGAAGTTCGGCGCCTTTCGCTCCAAGGCGGGCTGTCAGGTAAGCTGCCCGCTGCGCCCGCCGAAGGCGCAACAACCGCAGTCGAATTGCACCAGGCAGCGGCGGTGTCAAGTGGTGCGTGCGGGTTGCGACGATGATGCCCGCACTCGGGAAATCCCGCTCGAGTTCCCGGAGTGCATCGTTCGCCTGCACGGAATTCGACTCCGCAATCTCATTCCAGCCGTTCAACAAGAACAGGAAAGGTTCGGTCTGCTGCACCCGCGCGAGATCGGCGGGCGTGATACCTTCGGCCTGGAACGCAGGCATGCCGGCAATGTATTCGAGAATTCCTCGGCGCGATGACGTCCACGCCGGAAGTTCCACTATGAACGGTGTGCCGGCGGCGCGCGAGCGTTGCGCGAGCTGTATCAGCGTCGTGGTTTTTCCGCGGCCGGCGGGCCCTTCGAGAACAATGCGGCCGCTCTGCGTCAGCGCCTGGTCGACTTGCTCAAGCGACAGCACGTCGGCAGACTCCGCGCCATTCGGGTCAAGCCGCACTGCTGTGAGATCGATGAGCGGATGTCCTTTGGTCTTGCCAGCCCAGGTCCGCGCGACAACCTCGGCTGCCCGCCTTGTTCTGTCAATGACGTCTGCGATCTGCGGTTCGACGTCGATATCGAGGCGGAGGAAGCTCGCACGGAGCGAGGCGTTCTCTGGCATCATCATCAGCGTGATAATTTCTTCGCGCTCGATGATGTGAAGTTCGACGCCGTGGTCTTTCTGAATTGCCTCTTCCCACCGCTTTCGGTCGGCGTTGCCAACTTTGGCGGACGTCACGAAGAGGAGCGCCCCTAGGTCAGGAAAGTTCCTTTTGGCGGTCTCCGCGTCGTCAGAAATCTTCTTCAGCGTTGGCGTGATCGAGGCGGCGAGTCCCTTGCCGATCCTCTCCGGCGTCAGGCTTGCGGGCGCGTAGGCATCGAGGCCAAGATCCTTCTTGCGCTGGCGGGCGATGAGTTCAGGCCAGCGCTTCTTGCCGAGTACGACCGCCAGCCCCTGAAAACGCATGCCCTCCTCATGGGAGGCAAGCTCATCGAGAGCCCTTTCGATGTCGGTTCTCAGGATGGCCATTCGGTGCGGGCCTTGGCAAGCAGTCGTGCACGGACCGAGGCGGCAGCGTTCAGGTTGCTCACGTCAGGCTCTCCAGATAGGGGCGCATGACGTT
>JBIQHO010000407.1:0-2918 GCA_044508545.1 Bradyrhizobiaceae bacterium
ACCAGGGATGAAGACCTGCGCCAAACGGCAGGCTCACGGCGCCGTGGTTGGTAATCGCGAGGTTGACCGTCAATGCGCCGCCCTCGAGCGCATAGTCGACTTCGGCAAGATAGCGAAAATCGCCCGGACCCTCTGAATCGAGGACGAGCGAAGCGCGGGTCTCGTTGCTGGCGCGCACTCTCCAGGGGAGCATGAACGCGTTGCCGTGGATCGGATAGGGGCCATTCATGTTGGGGTGCAGCGCGTGAAAGGCTCCATCGTGCCAGAATCCGCCGCCGGAAATTCGGTTCGAGAACGGGATCAGCAAATTGAGCCCGAGGGCGAACGGGCCTGATCTTTGCGGTGAAGGCGCTGTTTGAAAGATCGGCAGGACCCGGCCGTCACCGCGGACGTAGTCATAGCGTCCCATCGCGGCGCCCATGTGCGGGTGCACCTCAGCGCGTGCCCGTCCATCGTCCAGAACCAGGATGTCAGCGCTCGGTGACGGCATGGTATGTTCAGGTTATCTGATCCGGGAAACTGCGACTGCCGCCGAGCCGAACCTGTCGTCGATATGGACAAGCAGACCCTCTGCCAGCTGCTGTCCATTCCGCCGTTCGGCGCCGCCATCCAGGAACGCGACGTCATAGCCTGCGTCAGGGTCAAGGCCATGCAGACAGAAGCTCTTGTCAGCGTCGTCGCCCTCGAGCCGGAAGAAATAGCCGACGCCACGGGAGCCGTCTTTTGCAGCATACCAGATCGCGGCCCAATCACCGTGGCCATCGAGCGGCGGAGGCGGTGTGAGAAGGTACTGGTCGCCCTGGCTGATGGTGTCGCGTGCCTTCTGCTTGTACCAGGCAATGTGCTGCCGCGCCGTGCCGATCTCGGCCTCGCTCCAGAGATTGAGCTTGGAGCTCAAGCCAAAACTGCCGAGCATGGCGACGCGCAGGCGGAACCTGAGATCGCCGCGGCCGTCCCAATGCCACTCGAGGCTCGGATCGCTGTTTTTCCGCGCATCCGGTGCAGGCTGCGGCCAGTCGATCAGCCAGTCGTTGCAGAGCCTGGCCGGGTGGGCCAGGTGAGAGCCAAAGTGGATCGCGAGGTTCTTCACGGCCTGCCACTGATCGCTCATCCAGTTCACATGGGCATTGCGCAACAGGGCGCCGTCAAATCGCCCGCCGCCGGAGGCGCACATCTCGAGCACCAGACCGGGCATTGCCTGCCGGATCTCCTGCTGTAGCCGATAGATACCGCGTACATGTTCGATCATCGGGTCGCGCCGGGCGAGGTGACCCGGGGTTGCGGGCGACCAGCCACCAGACACCAGATCGGCGTTGAAATCCCACTTCATCCACGCGGCGCCTGTGGTCTTGAGGATTGCGAGCATGCGATCGCGCACCCACTCGCGGGCCGACGGGATACCCAGATTGAGGATCGCGCGTTTGTGGGGATCAGGCGGGCGCCCATGTATCCAGTGCATCCACTCGGGATGGCTTTGACGCAACTGGGAATGGGCGCCGATGCCTTCGGGCTCGAACCAAAGCCCGAAACCGATACCGATGTTGCGGCAGTGGTCGGCCAATTCCTCGAGGCCTCTGGGGAAGCGCCCCCGGTGCACGGCCCAGTCGCCGGTCGAGTGCCACAGGTCATCGCTTTGCGGCTCGACGTCGTTGCTGTACCAGCCGCCGTCAAGCACGAAGACCTCGCAGCCCAGGTCGTGGGCCGTGCCGGCCAGAGCGATCATGCTCTCGGATGTTGGGTCGCCTGAGTACGGGTACCAGGAATTGAACTGCACGGGGATCGAGGCGACGTCGACGAGCTGGAGCCGGCGTCTCACATCGTGCAGGCGCTGGGTCGCGGCATTGAGATCGCCGGCGACGCGCAGCATCAAGACTTCCGGCAGATCCAGACTCTCCCCCGCTTCGAGCCGAATATCGACACCGGTTTCGGGAAGCCCGCCGGCAACGATGGCGTCCCCGCCGCGCGTGCGCGCATGCAGATGCCAATTGCCAGACCAGAGCAACTCCACGACGTAGGTGCTGTCCGTTGTCTCCAACGCCAGATAGGGCTGGAACTCGAATCCGGTCTTGCCCGATCGACTTTCGAGCAGGAGGCTCGTGAAGTCCGGCTCGACACGACGCAATTGCGTCTCGTGCCCCCATGCCCCGGTCAGATATTGCACCGACCGGACCGACTCTCCGATAAGCACCGAGAAGGAGAGCGCGGCGCGGATATCGACAGCATCCGATGATGACGCCCGCAGCGTTGTCGTGCGACGTAGAGAGCCAGTTGAGTCATCGAAAATGAATGCAACGTCAGCGCAAAGCTGCGCGCTCTCGAGCATGATCCCGAGGCCATCACTGCGCCGCTGAACAACAACCCGGTCCCAGAAGATCCGGTCGCGGTTGGGACCGACGAACACGGCAGCCTCAGGTCGCGTCTCACGCAACTGGTCGAAATTCTGATGGTGATCGGGAGTGGTAGCAACCGGCCCGTCGAAATCGGGGCCGAAGTAGATGTTGCGCAATGCTCCATCCACAAACGCCAGATCGTAACGGTTGCGGGCGAAGCGTATGGTCCATCGATCGGCGTCGGATTCAATCTCCATGCCGCCGTCCCTCAGACCTCAGGCGCCTGCTGTCTAAGGTCACTGACGGCGACGTCGAAAAGCTGCAGCATCGCTTCGCTTGCGCCATCGGCATCGCGCAGGCGGATGTGCTCCAGGACTTCACCATGCACGGGCAGGGCATGGCCGAGCTTTCGTGCAGTGAAGCGGAACGAATACTTGAGCGGGGCGCCGATGGTCGTTGTAAGCTGGCGAAGGACGAAATTGTGGCTCGCGGCCAAAATGGCCGTGTGAAAGTCCCGATCGGCTGTGTTGTAGGATTCGAAATCGTTCGCCTCGAGCGCCGCCCGCATATCGAGGAACGCGCTCTCGA
>JBIQHO010000408.1:0-2899 GCA_044508545.1 Bradyrhizobiaceae bacterium
GCCGCAAGGTGAAGATATCCGATCGCCTCAAGCGCCTCGACCTGATCGGCAAGCTGTTCCTCGATCCGGCGAGCCCGCTCATCACCGAGGCGCCGACCTATCTCGGCGCACTGCAATCCTTTTCCGCATGCGAGCCGGAAATCACGACCGTGCGTTTCCGGGACGGCTTGGCGGAAACGAACGCGACGGCCGCTCGGCTGATCTATCTGGTCCCTGACTTCGCCAATCCATCCGGCCGGACCATGACGCTGGAAGAGCGCGAAGCCGCCCTGGAACTGGCGCACAGGACCGGGGCGGTCCTCGTCGAGGACGCCGCCTACACGGACCTGCGCTACGAAGGTGAGAGAATTCCCGCAATCGCCGCCCTGGACGTCGCTGCCTGCGGTTCCATCGAGTCGGCACGCACGCTCTATTGTGGCACTTTCTCCAAGACGCTGTCGCCCGGGCTGCGGGTGGGCTGGATCTGCGGGCCGACCACGCTGATCCGACGTCTCACGCTGATCAAGCAGGCAGCGGACCTTCACACCGCCACGATCAACCAGCAGGTGCTTTATCGTATCGCCGAGACCGGGTTCGACGCGGCAGTCGACCAGGCTCGCACGGTGTATGCATCACGGCGCAATGCAATGCTGGATGCCTTGCGCAGGCATGCGCCTGCCGGTGTCACATGGACGGAACCGGCGGGTGGGCTGTTCATCTGGGTAACCTTACCGGATGGCACGGATACCGCGACGCTCCTCAAGAAGGCGATCGAGAGGAATGTCGCCTTCGTGCCCGGCACGGCCTTTTTCGCGGATGGCTCCGGTAAAAACACGATGCGTCTGAGCTATTCCCTCCTTGCCGAAGATGTTCAGGAGGCCGGTGTCCGCATTCTCTGCGGCATCATGGATGAGCACCTGCAGGCATGCACTTTAGCCGGAACGAAAGCTGCCTGAATGGCGTCGCGGCCGGACACGATCGCGATTATCGCCGCCGAGCCGTCGCACGCGGCTGCGATCGATCGTCTGTTGCGCCAGTTGGCGGCATCGGAAGGCACACTGGCGGATCTGACCTATGAACTGCCTGAGCTCACTGATGCTCTCTCGCGGGGACAGATTCATGCCTTGGTCGCGATGTCGGGCGCAGATCTTCTTGGCTGCCTCACCTACACCTGGGACTTCGCGCTGTGGTCCGGCGGCCGCGTAATGCGGATAGACGATTTGATCGTCGACAAGGACGGGCGCGACCAAGGCATAGGCACACGGCTGATGACGGCCTCGGCGGAACAGGCGGTCACCATGGGAGCAACCGCCCGGTGGGAGGTCGAAGCCGAGAATGCACAAGGCCAGCAATTCTACCGCAGGCTGGGCGTCGACCTGAAGAACAAGGTTGTCGCCCGCTGGTCGATCGAGAGCAGGCGCGAGGTCCTGGGGCGAAACGGATAGGGGGAGGCAGAGATGATGCAGTACAAACTCGACGGGCAGTTCCAGTCCTCGGCAGGCAGGATCGCCTATGCCAGTGCCGGCGAAGGAGCTGATGTCGTGCTCGTACATGGGACGCCGACCAATTCGCTGATATGGCAGGATGTCATCGAGTCGCTCAGCCCGTCCTACCGGATTCACTGGCTCGATCTGCCTGGCTACGGCGCATCCGAGAAATTCGCAGCGCAAAATGTACGTTTGCGCACCTTCGCGAGAGTGCTGCGCGAATTCGCCGAACACCTTGGGCTGCAGCGCCCGCACCTGGTCGGACACGATTTCGGGGCCGCCACCGTGCTGGGCGCGCATCTCGTCGAAAATGTCCCGGTCGCAAGCCTGGCGGTCGCGGACGGCGTAGTTCTGAACCCGTGGGGCACACCTTTCTCGCTGCATGTCCAAGAGCACGAGGGAGTATTTGCGGCCGTGCCCGCTTATGTTCATCGAGCGATCCTGTCGGCGCATCTCGGAACGGCGGTGGCTCGTCCTTTGCCGAAGGGTCTGGAGGAAGCGCTGATTTCGCCCTGGACCGGAGAAGTGGGCCAACCCGCTTACTATCGTCAGGTCGCGCAGTACGACCATGCATTTACCGCCGAGCTCGAAGCGCTTTATACGCACATCGACGTACCGACGCTCGTCTTGTGGGGCGAGAAGGATGCCTGGGTGGATATCGAAGTCGGTCGCCGTCTCAACAGGCTGATCCCGCAAAGCCGCATGGAAACCCTTCCCGATGCCGGGCATTTTTCAATGCTCGATAGTCCCGGCCTGTTCGCGCGGATTCTCGATAATTGGCTTTCATCGCGAGTTGGCGGAGGAAACTGACAATGACGAAGACGGTTTTAATAACGGGGGCCAGCCGTGGTATCGGCCGGGCTACAGCCTTGAAGGCGGCCTCCATGGGTTGGAACGTGGCCGTCAACTACGTGAATGACGCCGACGCCGCGGAAGCGGTCGCGGCGAAGGCCGTAGAATCCGGCGCTCGCGCAATCACCGTAAAAGCCGATGTCGGATCGGAATCCGATGTCGAGCATATGTTCACCCAGACGGTCGACTACCTTGGTCCCCTGGACGGCGTCGTGATCAATGCCGGCATCGTCGCACCAGCCTCCACCTTGGCGGACATGACATTCGAGCGACTTCGCCGCATGGTCGACGTCAACGTGATGGGCACGCTCCTGACCGCGCGTGGAGCTGCCAGGGCGCTTTCGCAAACAGGCAAACCCGGCTCGATCGTCATCGTGTCGTCCGCTGCCTCGCGACTGGGGTCAGCGGGCGAATATGTCGACTATGCGGCCTGCAAAGGCGCCGCCGATACGCTCGCCATCGGTCTTTCCCGCGAACTCGGACCAAAGGGCATTCGCGTGAATGCGGTGCGTCCCGCTTTTATAGAAACCGAAATCCATGCAAGCGGCGGCCGACCCGATCGAGCGATGGTGCTCGGGGCA
>JBIQHO010000017.1:0-23607 GCA_044508545.1 Bradyrhizobiaceae bacterium
GGTGATGATGGGCGCCGAGCGCAAGTCGCTCGTCATGACCGAGGAAGAGAAGCTGTTGACGGCCTATCACGAGGGCGGTCACGCCATCGTCGGCCTCAACGTCGTCGCCACCGATCCGATCCACAAGGCGACCATCATTCCGCGCGGCCGGGCGCTGGGCATGGTGATGCAGCTTCCGGAGCGCGATAAGCTGTCGATGTCGCTGGAGCAGATGACCTCGCGGCTCGCCATCATGATGGGCGGGCGCGTGGCGGAGGAAATGATCTTCGGCCACGAGAAGGTGACCTCGGGCGCTGCGTCCGACATCGATCAGGCGACGCGTCTTGCGCGCATGATGGTGACGCGCTGGGGCCTGTCGAAAGAGCTTGGCACCGTGTCCTATGGCGAGAACAATGACGAGGTGTTCCTCGGGATGCAGGTCAACCGCCAGCAGAACGTGTCGGAGGCGACCGCGCAGAAGATCGATACCGAAGTCAGGCGCCTGGTCGAAGCCGGCTACAAGGACGCGACCCGCATTCTCACCGAGAAGCGGACCGATCTGGAGACGCTCGCCAAGGGTCTGCTTGAATTCGAAACGCTGACCGGCGACGAGATCACCGATCTGCTGAACGGCAAGAAACCGAACCGGGAATCGGTGCTGGAGCCGACCACTCCGCGCACCTCGGCGGTTCCGCCGGCCGGAAAAACACATCCGCGCCCGGACCCCGATCCGGGTCTGGAACCGCAGCCGCAGGCGTGATGCCGGTTGGCGGCTCTGATCGACGAACAGCAGACGAAACAAAAACAGCCTGGCGCAAGTCGGGCTGTTTTCGCAATTGGACGATCTTTCACGACTGGCATGGCGCGGCGAAGCCGAAATCGTGCGGCGTGCGGAAAACGCGAGCAACGTGTCCGGCTGAGGAAAGGGTAGCTCCCGCAGCTTGCGTGGAGTCGTCAAAACGTGGTGTAAGGCAAACACGCTTTCCTTCACGTGGAATGGTTTCATCGCATGGCCAAAGCCGCCTCGAAGTCCAAGAAGCCCGCTGCGAAATCAAAGTCATCCGCGACACCTGGGGCGAAGGCCGCAAGTTCCGGCAGCAGCCGCAAGGCGGCAGGCAAGCCGGCAAAGGCGTCGGCCCCTGTGAAAAGCAAGTGGGTCTATACGTTTGGGGGCGGCAAGGCGGAAGGCAAGGCAGAGCTGAAGGACCTGCTCGGCGGCAAGGGCGCCAATCTCGCCGAGATGGCCAATCTTGGTTTGCCGGTGCCTCCCGGCTTTACGATTCCCACCTCAGTCTGCGCGTTTTTCTATGCGCAGGACAAAACCTATCCGAAGGAACTGAAGTCGCAGGTCGAAAAGGCGCTGGAGCAAGTCGCAAAGATCACCGGGAAGGTGTTCGGCGATGCGACGAATCCGCTGCTGGTCTCGGTGCGCTCGGGCGCGCGCGCCTCGATGCCCGGCATGATGGACACCGTGCTCAATCTCGGCCTCAACGACAAGACCGTCGAGGCGCTGGCCGCGATGTCCGGCGACCGGCGATTTGCCTATGACAGCTATCGACGCTTCATCACCATGTACTCGGACGTCGTGCTCGGCTTCGCGCATCATCAGTTCGAGGACATTCTGGACACCTTCAAGGACACCAAGGGCTATTCGCTCGACACCGATCTGACCGGCGACGACTGGATCGAGATGGTGGGCAGGTACAAGACGGCCGTCGCGCGCGAGACCGGCAATGAATTCCCGCAGGATCCTCACGAGCAGCTATGGGGCGCGATCGGCGCGGTGTTCTCGTCCTGGATGAATGCGCGGGCGGTCACCTATCGCCGCCTGCACAACATTCCGGAATCATGGGGCACCGCCGTCAATGTGCAGGCCATGGTGTTCGGCAATCTCGGCGAGACGTCGGCGACCGGCGTGGCGTTCACGCGCAATCCGTCGACCGGCGAGAGCAGGCTTTACGGCGAGTTTCTCATCAACGCCCAGGGCGAGGACGTGGTGGCGGGCATTCGCACGCCCCAGGACATCACCGAAGCGGCGCGCCAGGAATCCGGTTCCGACAAGCCGTCGATGGAACTGGCGATGCCCGAAGCCTTCAAGGAACTGACGCGCATCTATACCCTGCTGGAAAAGCACTATCGCGATATGCAGGACATGGAGTTCACCGTCGAGGACGGCAAGCTCTGGATGCTGCAGACCCGCAGCGGCAAGCGCACCGCGCGCGCCGCGTTGCGCATCGCGGTCGAACTCGCCAATGAGGGCGTGATCTCGAAGAAGGATGCGGTTGCCCGCATCGATCCTGCCTCGCTCGATCAGTTGCTCCATCCGACCATCGACCCCGACGCGACGCGTGAAGTGATCGCCACCGGCCTGCCGGCGTCGCCGGGCGCCGCGGCCGGCGAGATCGTGTTTTCCCCCGATGACGCGGCCAAGCTGCAGGCCGATGGCCGCAGGGTCATCCTGGTGCGGATGGAGACCAGCCCGGAGGACATCCACGGCATGCACGCCGCCGAGGGCATCCTGACCACGCGCGGCGGCATGACCTCTCACGCGGCCGTTGTCGCGCGCGGCATGGGCAAACCCTGCGTGTCGGGCTGCGGCAGCATCCGCGTCGATTATGGAAGCGGCACCATGAGCGTCGGCGACCGCGTCTTCAAGGTCGGCGACGTCATCACCATCGACGGGTCGCTCGGAGAGGTGCTGGCGGGACAGATGCCGATGATCGAACCCGAATTGTCGGGCGAGTTCGGCACGCTGATGGGCTGGGCCGACGAGGTTCGCAAGCTCCGCATCCGCGTCAACGGCGACACGCCGGCCGATGCCCGCACGGCGGTGAGGTTCGGCGCCGAGGGCATCGGCCTGTGCCGCACCGAGCACATGTTCTTCGAAGAGACCCGCATCCGCACCGTGCGCGAGATGATCCTGGCTGAAGACGAGCAGGCGCGCCGCGCCGCGCTGTCGAAACTGCTGCCGATGCAGCGCGCCGACTTCGTCGAACTGTTCGAGATCATGAAGGGCTTGCCGGTCACGATCCGGCTGCTCGATCCGCCGCTGCATGAGTTCCTGCCGCATACGCAAGCCGAGATCGAGGAAGTCGCGCGCGCGATGAATACCGATCCGCGCAGGCTGGCTGACCGCGCCCGCAGTCTGGCCGAGTTCAATCCGATGCTTGGCTTTCGCGGCTGCCGCCTCGCGATCGTCTATCCCGAGATCGCCGAGATGCAGGCGCGCGCGATTTTCGAGGCCGCGGTCGAGGCCGGCAAGCGCACTGGCAAGGTCGTCGCGGCCGAGGTCATGGTGCCGCTGATCGCAACCAAAGCGGAATTCGATCTGATCAAGGCGCGGATCGATGTGACCGCGCAGTCGGTGATGCGCGAGACCGGCGCCAAACTGAGCTATCAGGTCGGCACCATGATCGAATTGCCACGCGCCTGCCTTGTGGCGGGCGAGATCGCTGAGAGCGCGGAGTTCTTTTCGTTCGGCACCAACGATCTGACGCAGACGACCTTCGGCATCAGCCGCGACGACGCTGCGAGCTTCCTCGGCACCTATATCGCGAAGGGCATTCTGGCGATCGATCCGTTCATCTCGATCGATCGCGGTGGCGTCGGGGAACTGGTGAAGACCGGCGTCGCCCGCGGCCGCAACACCCGGCCGAATCTCAAGGTCGGCATTTGCGGCGAACACGGCGGCGATCCGGTATCGGTGGCGTTCTGTCACGAGATCGGATTGAATTACGTGTCGTGCTCGCCCTACCGCGTGCCGATCGCGCGCCTTGCCGCCGCGCAAGCCGCGCTCCACAAGACGCCTGCAAGTCAGGCCTGATCTTCCGACCGTCTTGGAACATCTCCGCCGCGCATTTTTTTGGCGCGTTATCTTCACGCGAACCGTCAATCCATCCCCGGGTCAAGCCTGAGGATATTGCTTGAAAACGCTATGACGTTGACCTGATCTTTACCATTTGACCTGAGCGGTTGTTTACCAACGTTTGCAACGTCCGTCCGCGACCACGACTGCGCTCTTGCCTGTGGTATGCGCGCATCGCCGATTAACGCCCTCGCAACTTTAATTGGATATTACCGCAATCGATCGAATTGCATGGAACGTGCGGATCGGTCGCATGTGTGGCGTTGCGTGAGCGTATCGATGTCTGTGTTGCGTAACCAACCGAAGAGTGCGCGTCTTGCACTCTTCGGTTTCGGTCTCTGCTTCTTCGCATTGATCCCGAACGAGACCGGCTATCAGGATATCGCCGCGCTGCTTGCGCATCAGCCCGGCGTCGCCGAACGCTGGCAGAAGCGCGTGTTCGCCTCCGCCGTCAGCTCCATTCAGGTCGCGACCTTCAGCTTCGGCCGTCCCGTCGGCACCGCCGCGCCGCGAGCGGCCGCGCTTCTGCTTGCCAGTCTCGACGGTCACGATGTCGGCGTCGCCGCGCGTAACCCGCTCTTGCGGCCGGCGCCTCGCTATCAGGCCTCCGATTTTCCCAAGGTCGATCGGACGCTGAAAGGCGATCGTCTGGCTATTGCGACGCCGGAGAGGCAACCAGTAGCGCCGGCGCGCGCGCCGCAGGAGTCCCCGACATCAAATACGTCGGTGATGGGAGCCAAGACCGCGGCGGCCACGCATGCCGCAGAGCCGGCTGCGCTTGATCCCGAACTGGCGGAAGCGCTGAAGGCGCCGCCGCTGCCGCAATATGACGGTTCGCGTTCGCTCGAAGCGCAGCCGCTCGACAATCTCAAGCGGCGTAACGAGGTCGACGATGCGGCCGTCGAGCCGCAATCGTCCGCCGACGGATTTTCCTTCAAGACAGCAAGCCTGTATTTCGGAAGTTCGCTGGGCGTCGCGAGCGAGAGCCTGGAGCGCTGGCAGCCCGGTGAGGAGCCGATGATCGTGACCCCGGGCCTGCCGGCGGATCCTGATATGAAGGCGTCCATGCCGTCGCGACAGGATACCGGGAAGGCTGGCGAAACCGTGGTCGGCAAGGGCGAGGTCGAAACGCCGGCCGAGCGGCTCGGCCTGCTCGACCAGAAGAAACGCGCCAGGCAGGAAAAATGCCTTGCCGAGGCGGTCTATTTCGAAGCGCGCGGCGAGGCGATCCGCGGCCAGATCGCGGTCGCGCAGGTGGTGATGAACCGCGTGTTCTCGGGCTATTACCCGACCACGGTGTGCGGCGTGGTTTATCAGAATGCGAACCGTCATCTGGCGTGCCAGTTCACCTTCGCCTGCGACGGCATTCGCGACGTGGTCACCGAGCCTGACATGTGGGATCGCGCCCGCAGGATCGCGAAGGCCACGCTCGACGGGCGGCTGTGGCTGCCGGAAGTCGGCAAGTCGACGCACTATCACGCCTATTGGGTGCATCCCTCCTGGGTGCGCGAAATGAAGAAGATGTACCGCACCGGCGTCCACACTTTCTATCGACCACGCGCCTGGGGTGACGGTCGCGATGCGCCGAGCTGGGGCACGACCGCCCAGACAGCCGAGATCACGGCAAGGCTGGCGGAGGCCGCGCACAGTTCGGCCGAACTGCGCGCCGGGCGGTAAGTCGCAGCTAACCGCTTCGGTCGCTCACGCATCGCGTGAGTTGCAGGTCGATTTATTATCCCGGCGACGAGTTGGCATTTCCATGCAGGCGCATTAACTTGCAGGCCTTGGCCCTGCCGGCCGGAAGGTGCTGATGTTCCGTCCACATCTGCATCGGCAATGGACAGTCCCGATGGCGACGACCGAAGAGAGCGGTTCCCAGGCCGGGCGCGAAACCGGGTGGCGCACGCCGCTCGTGATCATCATCTGCGGCTGCCTGATCGGCATGCTGACGTTCGGGCCGCGGTCCGCCTTCGGCTTCTTCATGCAGCCCATGAGCAGCGAGTTCTCATGGGGCCGCGACGTCTTCGCGCTCGCCTTCGCGGTTCAGAATCTTTTGTGGGGCATCGGCCAGCCCTTCGCCGGTGCGATTGCCGACAGGTTCGGCAGCGTGCGGGTGATTTCGGCGGGCGCGCTGATGTATGGCGCCGGCCTTCTGATGATGCGCTATGCCGACACGCCGGTGTCGCTCAATATCGGGGCCGGATTCCTGGTCGGCTTCGGCCTGTCCGGATGTTCGTTCAACCTGGTGCTGTCGGCGTTCGGCAAGCTGTTGCCGTTGCAGTGGCGCGGTCTCGCGCTGGGCGCCGGCACCGCGGCAGGCTCGTTCGGGCAATTCGTGTTCGCGCCGTTCAGCGTTGCGCTGATCGACAATTTCGGCTGGCAGCCGGCGCTGACGGTGTTCGCGGTGCTGATGCTGTTCGTGGTGCCGTTCGCGCTGGTGTTGTCGACACCGTCCAGCGATGCTGGCGGCGCTGCTGCCGCGGCGTCGGAACAGTCTTTCAAGAGCGCGCTGGCGGAAGCCTTCGGTCACCGCTCCTATGTGCTGCTGGTGCTCGGCTTCTTTACCTGCGGCTTCCAGCTCGCCTTCATCACCGCGCATCTGCCGGCCTATCTGGTCGATCGCGGGCTGTCGGTTCAGGCCGGCGGCTGGGTGCTGGCGGCGATCGGCCTGTTCAACATCATCGGATCGCTCGGCGTCGGTTGGCTCTCGACCAGGATGCCGAAGCGCTACATCCTGTCGGCGATCTATTTCATCCGCGCGCTGTCGATCGTTGCATTCATTTCAATCCCGATGACGACGTTCTCCGCGATCGCGTTCGGCGTCATCACCGGCCTGACGTGGCTGTCCACGGTGCCGCCCACCACGGGTCTCGTGGCGTTGATGTTCGGCACCCGCTGGCTGGCGACGCTCTACGGCTTCGCGTTCTTCAGCCATCAGGTCGGCGGGTTCCTCGGCGCGCTGCTGGGCGGCTTGGCGTTCGACCATTTCGGTTCCTACACCGCGGTCTGGTGGCTGTCGGTGCTGTTCGGCGTGCTGTCCGCATTGATCAACCTGCCGATCGTCGAAGCGCCGGTCCGGCGGGCGGTTGCGCAGCCTGCGTAATGGGTTCAATCTCCCGAAAGGCTCGTCCAGACCTCCGGGAGCGACAGCGATGGCGACATTCAGGGCGATCCGGATCGACAAGGCCGAGAAGGGCACGACGGCGGCGCTGACTCAATTCGACGAAGCCGAACTGATGGACGGCGACGTCACCGTGCGCGTTGAATGGTCGACGCTGAACTACAAGGACGGCCTGGCGGTCACCGGCAAGGCGCCGGTGGTGCGGCGCTTTCCCATGATCGCGGGAATCGATTTCGCAGGCACAGTCGAGCAGTCGTCGCATCCTTCCTGGAAGGTTGGCGACAAGGTCATCTGCAACGGCTGGGGCATGGGCGAAACCCACCTCGGGGCCTATGCGGAAAAGGCCCGCGTCAAGGGCGACTGGCTGGTGGCGCTGCCCGAACGCCTGACGGCGCGCGACGCCATGGCGATCGGCACCGCGGGCTACACTGCGATGCTGTCGGTGCTGGCGCTCGAAAGACACGGTCTGACGCCGAAGGACGGGCCGGTGATCGTGACCGGGGCCGCCGGCGGCGTCGGGTCGGTGGCGATAGCCGTGCTCTCCAGGCTCGGTTACCACGTCATCGCCTCCACCGGCCGTCTATCGGAAGCCGGTTACCTCAAGGATCTTGGCGCGGCTGAGGTGATCGACCGCAACGAGTTGTCGGGAGCGGCCAAACCGCTGGGAAAGGAGCGTTGGGCCGGGGGCATCGACAGTGTCGGGTCCACCACGCTCGCCAATCTGTTGTCGATGACGAAATACCGGGGCGCCATCGCCGCCTGCGGGCTCGCCGGCGGCATGGATCTGCCGTCGTCGGTGGCGCCGTTCATTTTGCGCGGGGTGTGTCTGCTCGGCATCGACTCCGTGATGTGCCCGATCGAGCTTCGCAAAACCGCATGGAGCCGGCTCGCGACCGATCTGGATCGGTCCAAGCTGGCTGAAATCACTCATGAAATCGGTCTGGACGAGGTCATCGAGGCTGGCGCCCGGATTCTTGCCGGGGGGGTGCGTGGGCGCATCGTGGTAAAAATTCTCTAGGGATGTTCAGACTTTACCAACCAAGCTGCTCCAATGTTGCCACGGTTGGTATGGTAAGCAGTGGGTAAAGGCATCGGCCGTTCGCGGCCGACCCGTTCAGTTCGTTGGAGTTGCAGTCATGCTCGCGCGTTTCGTGTCAGGAGCCCTGGTTGCAGGTGCGATCGCGGCACCGGCAATGGCCGGTCACATCATGAATGCCGACGAGGCCAGGCGGTTCGTGGCCGGCAAGGTTTTCGCTTTCACCTGCTTCGACGGCACGCGCGGCGCCGGCCGGGTGTTCGAGGACGGCGGCGCGGCCGGCGCGGTGCAGTTCAGCGGCTCAGGTCCCGTTCGTCACATGAGGCTGCCGGGCAATACGCTTCAGGTCCGCGGTCAGGCGGTCTGCGCCTCGCTCAAGGGACTTCCGTTCGAGCCGTGCTTCAACCTCGACAAGCAGAGCGATCGCAGCTTCCGTGGTTCGGTTTCCGGCATGGGCTTTGCCTATTGCGATTTCAACCATCAGGGCGGAAGGCAGATGCTGCTGGCGCGGGCGGCCGCGCGTCCGCGCAGCCATGGGCATGGTCCGCGCACGGCCGACGCCTCGAAGACGGAGGTCACCGCGCGTGTCGAGACCCCGCGGGTCGAAAGCGCCAGGCTAGACCCCGTCAAGCCGGAAGCGAAGCCGGCCAAGGTCGAAGGGGCTCTTGAGCTTCGCCGTTCCACCGATTGATCTGGCCCGAGGTGGCGATCGCGCCGGATGGGTCAACCGCGCCGGGGCGCGGGCAGCGCGGGGCTCTCATGCGCTGCATGAGCATGGTTGGTTCGCGGTGTTGAACGGTTGATCCGGCTTCGGTCGAGAGGCATGATCGTTGAACCATTTGCAGCGAGTCGTCCCTCCGCGAAGACCCTGAGATGTATATCCGGACCAACGACCCGCTGATTGAGTTGGGTGTCTGGCGATGAAAAAGCCGGTGGTCGGCGTGATCGGCAGTTCGCACCGCCTCGAGAACCGATTTGACATGCAGATGGTCAGCGAGCGGAACCTGCGGGCGGTTGCCGAGGTCGCAGGCGCGCTGCCCCTGATGTTCGCAGGCTGCCCGGAGGTTACCGAGATCGGAGCGCTGCTCGATGCGGTCGACGGCGTTGTGCTGGCGGGCGCGCGCGCCAACGTGCATCCGAGTCGTTTTCGCGCCGAGCCGGATCCCCGGCATGAGCCTTACGACGTCCACCGCGACGATCTCGCATTGTCACTGGCGCAGGCCTGCGTCGCCCGCCGCGTCCCGATCTTCGGCATCTGTCGCGGACTGCAGGAGATCAACGTGGCATTCGGCGGCTCGCTGCATCCGGAAATTTGCGAATTGCCGGGCCGCCTGAATCACCGGATGCCGCGGCTTGAGAACGGCGAGATTCATCCGGACCTGAACGTTGTGTTCGGCGATCGCCACGATGTCCGGCTGGTTCAGGGCGGGATGTTCGCCCGATTGCTCGGCCGCGAGACCATCCGTGTCAATTCGCTGCACGGCCAGGGCATCCTCGAACCCGGCGAGCGTGTCGTTGTCGAGGGCGTGGCCGAGGATGGCACCATCGAGGCGATCCGTATCGCCGATGCGCCGGCCTTCGCGCTCGCCGTGCAATGGCACGCCGAATACGATCCGCAATGCAATCCGGTCAACCGGATGCTGTTCGAAGCATTCGGCGAGGCGCTGCAAGTGCGGCGGCGTGCGGCCTGATTGTGGCGCGCGGGCGCGATGGCGGATGAAGTGTGCGAGGGTGGTTCGCCTATTCCAGATTGACGCGGAACGGCCGGCCTTCGATCGCCATGTTGCCGGGCCCTATCTCGTCGAGCGCGCGCAGCATCCGCCCCTCGCGGCCGAGCGCCTTGTCCGCCAATGCCACGATCAGGCGGTTCGGCTGCGCGATCGGCGACGCCGCGCGAATCTGCCGTGCGATGGAAATCTCGTCGCGATGCGGATTGAGCGCGCAGGCGGCGGTGAAGGCGCTCGCGCTCGAGCGGCTGATCCCGGCGTAGCAATGCACCACCAGCGGCGCCTTGCGATCCCAGCCGCGCACGAAGGTGAGAAGCTGGATGATATGGCTGTCGTTCGGTGCGACGAAGCCGTCCGCGGGCTCGTTGATGTCGTCCATCGAGACCTTCAGGTGATTGGCTTCGAGAACGGACTGCGGCCGCTGCACCTGGGCGACGTTCGCCATCACGGTGAGGATATGGCTGGCGCCCGTGGTTCTCACGGTATCGGCCAGCAAGGCAAGCGAGCAGACGTGGATCATGGTATTCCCGGTTTTTCTGAAATATAGGCTCGCGCGCGCGGGGGCGAAAGACGGTCCGCGGTCTGGAACTGCCTGAGCCGGCCTAAGTGTCATCAAGCCTGCAGGCTCTGGAACCGCGTCAGGAACCGTTTCTCGGCCTTTCCCGCCGGCCATGGCGTCAGGTAGTCGTCGATCATGGCCGCCGGCAGGCCGGGATCGCTGCCGAACAGGCGCTTCGCCTCGGGCCCGGAGAAGCCCGCAAGATGCGTCGCCTCGAGATAGGCCGCGCCCATATCGGCATCCTTGATCTGCCGCTCGATGTCGGCGGGCAGCGCCGGTTGCAGCCCGAAGCGGACGTGGATCGCCGACAACAGCCGCTTCTCCACCGTCTTGTAGGAACCGCCGATCACCGCCTTGAACGGCGAGATCATGTCGCCGATGACATATTCCGGCGCGTCATGCAGCAGCGCCGCCAGCCGCACGCCGATATCGACGCGCGGGGTATGCTCGCGCATCACCGCCTCGACCAGCAGCGTGTGCTGCGCGACCGAAAAAATATGCGCGCCTCGGGTCTGCCCGTTCCATCGCGCCACCCGGGCGAGGCCATGCGCGATATCAGCGATCTCGATATCGAGCGGGGAGGGATCGAGCAGGTCGAGCCGCCGGCCGGACAGCATCCGCTGCCACGCGCGCGACGAGATTTTCGGAGCCGCCTTTGCCGTCATGTCGTCGCAAGGCGCGGCTTGCGCGTCTGCCGGCTGCAGGTCTCATGGCAATGGCACGTCACCAGATGGTCGTTGACCATGCCGGTCGCCTGCATGAAGGCATAGACGATCGTGGGACCGACGAACTTGAACCCGCGCGAGGCCAGTTCCTTCGAGATTTTGATCGAGAGCGGCGTCGAGGCCGGCACGGTCGCCGTGGTCTTGAAGCGATTGACCTTCGGCCTGCCGTCCATGAAGTCCCACAGCAGTGCGGAAAAGCCAGGACCCTGCTCCATGATCGCCAGATAGGATTTCGCGCTTGCGACGGCGCCCTCGATCTTCGCCCGGTTGCGCACGATGCCGGCATCGTTCATCAGCGCGTGGATTTTTTTGTCGCCATAGCGCGCGATCTGTTCCGGGTTGAAGTCGTCGAAGGCGGCGCGGAAGTTGTCGCGCTTGCGCAGGATCGTGATCCACGACAGGCCGGCCTGAAAGCCGTCGAGGATCAGCTTTTCGAACAGCGCGCGGTCGTCGTATTCGGGTATGCCCCATTCGGTGTCGTGATAGGCGAGATAGAGCGGATCGTCGCCGGGCCATGGACAGCGGGTCAGGCCGTCGGCATGCAGGCGCGCCGATTGCGTCATGCGACCGTCTTCTTCGCCGGGAGCTTGAGGTCATCAGGATCGGCGACACGGACCGGAATGGCACCCGCCATCAACGCAATCCCGGCCTCGATCGCGTCCGCGGCGCGATCGAGCCGCAACAGCGCAAGACCCTGGCCTGCGGCGGCCGACGACCCCATGGTGCCGACCGGCTTGTCCGCGGCGATGATGGCCGCGCCGGCCTCCGGCGCGCCGTCGTCCAGCAGCACGCGCACGATCCGGCTGCGCGCGGTGCCGCGATGCTCCATGCGCGAAACCACTTCCTGACCGACATAGCAGCCCTTGTCGAAATCGACGCCGTGCAGCCGGTCCATATTGGCTTCATGCGGGAAGGCGTCGCCGAATGCGAAATCGACGCCGCCGCTCGGCACGCCGGCCGCGATCCGGTGGGCTTCGTAATCGGTGCTTTCGACCAGTTCGGCGCCGATCACGGTAGCCGCCCGGGCGGCGAGGTCCTGCGGCGCGAGAATGCGCCAGCCGAGCTTGTCGCTGCGCGGATCGGCGAAGGTCAGGTCGGGGTGCATGGCGGGCTCGCCGTCCCACGCCGCCAGCACGCCGAGCGTGCCCGAAAGGTTTTCGACCGTGACCTTGGCGCGCAGCTTGTAGAAGCCGAGCTTGGTCGCGAGCGGCTGCGCCAGCGGCAACGCGCAGTCGATCAGGAAGCCGCCGCCGTGGCCGGGCTGCGCTTCGGTGATGAGGAAGTCGAACGTGATCTTGCCCTGCGGCGTCAGCAGTGCGCCGAACCGGCCGAAGCCCGGCTGGACCTTGGTCACATCGGTGGTCACGAGACCATTGAGAAAATTGCGTGCGTCGTCGCCGCTGACCTTGACCACCCCCCGGTCGGGAAGAAACGCTGCTTTCATGACACTATCTCTTGGCCGGGCCTTGTTGTCTTGGCGGGTCCTGCGCAGTACCCCGGGGAAACCTGCGTGCCGGATTTCGCTTCGCAACGTAAGCCGCTAAGGTGCCCGCAACAAGGGTCCGCGTGGCGGAGCCGCATGCGGAAAAAGCTGTCGGAGACGATGATCAGGACAAATGACCAAGACATTTGACGTGATTCTCAGGGCAGGCACCATCGTCAATCAGGACGGCGAGGGGGTCGGCGACATCGCGGTATCGGACGGCCGCATCGCCGCCATCGGCGGACTTGGCCATGCCGACGCCGGCGAGGTGATCGACTGCCGGGGACTGCATATCCTGCCCGGCGTGATCGACACCCAGGTTCATTTCCGCGAGCCGGGGCTCACCCACAAGGAAGACCTCGAAACCGGCTCGCGCAGCGCCGTGATGGGCGGCGTGACAGCAGTATTCGAGATGCCGAATACCAATCCCCTGACGGTGACGGCGGAAACCTTCGCCGCGAAGATGAAGGCGGCGCACCATCGCATGCATTGCGATTTCGCCTTCTTCATCGGCGGCACCCGCGACAACGTGCAGGACCTGCCCGAACTGGAACGCGCGCCGGGCTGCGCCGGGGTCAAGGTGTTCGTCGGATCGTCCACCGGCGCGCTGCTGGTCGAGGACGACGACAGCCTGCGAAAAATCTTCAACGTGATCCGCCGCCGCGCCTCGTTTCACGCCGAGGACGAATACCGTCTCAACGAACGCAAGGGATTGCGCATCGAGGGCGATCCGCGTTCGCATCCGGTGTGGCGCGACGAGACCGCCGCGCTGTTGGCAACGCAGCGGCTCGTCACGCTCGCCCGCGAGACCGGAAAGCGCATTCACGTGCTGCACATCTCGACCAGGGAAG
Source organism: Bradyrhizobiaceae bacterium (assembly GCA_044508545.1). GTDB lineage: Bacteria > Pseudomonadota > Alphaproteobacteria > Rhizobiales > Xanthobacteraceae > Nitrobacter. Next base: position 13,347 of record JBIQHO010000017.1, read on the forward strand.
AGATCGAGTATCTGCGCGACCACAAGGATGTCGCGTCCTGCGAGGCGACGCCGCACCATCTCACGATGGTCGCGCCCGCCTGCTACGAGCGGCTCGGGACGCTGGCGCAGATGAATCCGCCGGTGCGCAATGCCGCGCATCGCGCAGGCATCTGGAACGGCATCAAGCAGGGCATCGTCGACGTCCTCGGCTCCGATCACGCGCCGCACACGCTTGAGGAGAAGCAGAAGGCCTATCCCGCCTCGCCCTCGGGCATGACCGGCGTGCAGACGCTGGTGCCCGTGATGCTGGATCACGTCAACGCCGATCGGCTGTCGCTGGCGCGCTTCGTCGATCTCACCAGCGCCGGGCCGGCGCGGCTGTTCAACATCGCCTGCAAGGGCCGGATCGCGGCCGGCTTTGATGCCGACTTCACGGTGGTCGATCTCAAGCGAAGCGAGACCATCACCAACAAGTGGGTGGCTTCGCGCGCGGGCTGGACGCCCTATGACGGTGTCGAGGTGACGGGCTGGCCGGTCGGCACCTTCGTGCGCGGCCGCCGCGTGATGTGGCAGGGCGAATTGACGACGCCAGCCGCCGGTGAGCCGGCGCGCTTTCTGGAGACGCTGAAAGCATAGCGCACGCTGCAATCCTGCATCATCCGCGAAAGCGGATGATGCAGGATTGCAGGGGCTGAATTTTAGTATCGAGGGTCTGGAAGCGAATCGCCCGGTCACGCCCGGCGATGAGCAACGGATGAGCCGCTACTGCTTCGCGAGGCCGATCGAGAATTCGCCGTTGCGGATGCGGCCTGCGAGCCCTTCGACGAAATTCGCCACGGCATCTTCGCCATAGGTGCCGACGAGTTCCGCGAAAGCCGCAAACAGGCTGGCCTGCGCCAGACAATCGCCATCGACGCCGTCGTGCCGTGCCTCGGCCCACGCTTCGTTGAGGTAACTCAGTGCGGCCTGCTTCTGCTCCTGATCGGGCAGCGAATCACGGGCCGGGCTGAAGGTAAATGGCGGACGCATGAAAAATCCGGTCGTCTGACGAAACGAAGTGCTTAACAACCGCCGTGGTTTAGCACGCGAATCGGAGTCGGGCAGCCGGTTCTTTAGGAAAGGTTAACGAGCCTTGGCGCATTTGAGTGGGAATTCGGATTTTCGGGGGAATCCCGATATGCGACTGCCTGCGAACCGAGGGACGCGACGGCCGGTTCAGTTCGCGTATCTGGCGGTCAGGTCGCGGGCAATCTTCGCGCCTTCCTCGATATAACGGCGGATCGCGACATTGGCGGCCGGGGTGCATACCCTGTAGGTCTGCTGGAAGCCGGTATAGCCGCGGTTGAAGGCTGCGATCATCCTGGCGCGGCGCTCGCCGGCAGGCGTTTCAGCGTCGATCAGGGCCTGCATTTCATTACGCCATTTGGCGCCTTCGTTGGCGCCGCAGATGCCGCGCAGATAGTGCAGCGTGCCGAGGATCTCGGCCAGCCGCTGCAGGTCGGCATCGAACGGCGCAGCCCCTTCCTGCCCGCGCGCGGGCAACGCGCTGCAGATCGCGGTCAGAACAACAACGGCAAAAACCGATTTGCGCATCAAGGGGGTCCGGCTCCGTCGTGATATGCCTTTTCGATGCGATGGAAGCAAGGCTGGCCGATTCACCGCGGGCATTCGCCTCCGCGATCTAGACTCCGACGAGCCGCCGCGCCGAATCGATGATGTCTTGCAGCCCCTCGGTGACCTGCAGATCGTCCGGCAGGTCTGGCGCGGCCCAACTGAAGCCGTCGAGTTCGTCGCTTGAGACGGGCTCACCGCCGAGCCAGCGCGCCGCGAACGCCATCACCACGAAATGCCCTTCACCGGGTTTGGCCGGGATCACCTCGCGCCAGCCCGCGGGACCGACGATCTCGATCCTCAGCCCGGTTTCTTCCGCCACCTCGCGATGCAGCGCGTGGGCCATGGTCTCGCCGAATTCGACGCGGCCGCCGGGCAGCGAATGCAAACCCTTGCCGGGCGGCCGGGCACGCCGCACCAGCAAAACCCTGCCGTCGCGAAAGATCGCGGCGCTGACGGCGAGCCGGGGAGTCTGGAAAGGCTCGGGCGACGGCATCAGTGGTTCATGATGTAATCGACGTCGGTTTCGCCCCGCTCTCCATTGATGATGCCGCCGGCCAGCGTGACCAGCGGCTTGACCCAGCCCGTGGCCTGAACGGCGAGGACCGCGCGGGTCTTGTCCTGGCGGACGCCTTTCATCGCTGACGCCACGGCGGTCAGGATGGTCGTCATATCGCCGGTCACGTTGTCGAATCTGGCGCGAATGTCAGGGTCGGCCTGTTCATAAGCCTCGATCGCCAGATCGCGAGCCTTGAAGTTCGAGGCCATGAAATGCTCCGGATAGGTCAGGGGCTGCCATTCCATGAAGTCCGCGGCGCAGTCCGGCATGTCGGGGATCATTTCGAGCAGCATGACGGCTTCGTTGAAATGATTGAGATAGTCGGTCGCAAGGCCGGTTCGCGGGTTGATGTTGGCGGCCGACAACTCGGCTTCCCGACTGGCCCTGTTCGGGTCGGTCTGCTTCGCAACCGGAAAGAGGGATGGTTTGCTGGACGCCATTGTCATTGGTTGCAGTGTTAGACACCGGGATTAAAACGGACTGAATGTCGCACCTGTTTGGATGAGGAAATGTGTGGACGCTACGTCATCCTGTCGCCGCCGGAGGCGATGCGTCAGGCTTTTGGCTACGCCGAACAGCCGAATTTTCCGCCCCGGTATAATATTGCGCCCACTCAACCGGTCCCCGTTGTCATCCTCGCGAACGGCGGCAGGCATTTTCGCCTGATGCGATGGGGCCTGATTCCGGCCTGGGTCAAGGATCCCCGGCAGTTCGCACTTCTCATCAACGCCCGGGCCGAGACCGTGCTGGACAAGCCGGCGTTCAAGAACGCGATGAAACGGCGGCGCTGCCTGCTTCCGGCCGACGGATATTACGAATGGCATCAATCGGAGGGACGCAAGCGGCCGTTCTTCATCCGGCCGCGCAACGGCGGATTGATCGCCTTCGCAGGGCTTTCCGAGACCTGGGTCGGGCCGAACCGCGAGGAACTCGATACGGGCGCGATCGTCACCACGGCCGCGCATGGCGCTCTCGCGACGCTGCATCCGCGGGTTCCGGTGACAATCGCGCCTGCGGATCACGCGCGCTGGCTCGACGGCGACGTTGTTGATGCCCAAGAGGCCGCGCTGTTGCTGCGCGCGGCGGAGGACGGCGAATTCGTCTGGCACGACGTCTCGACGCGCGTGAACCATGTCGCCAACGATGACGATCAACTGATTCTGCCGATTTCGGCGGAGCAGGCGGAGGCCGAGGCGACGAATGCAGCGAGGAAGAGCGTGCCGCGCAAAGCTGCGCCCGCCGTCTCCGGCGATGACGGCCAGGGCTCGCTGTTTTGATGGACCGCCGTGCGAGTCTCGCGCACGCCGGCTTGCGCAGGCGCTCACAGCACCTTGCCCGGGTTCATGATGCCGAGCGGATCGAGCAACGCCTTGATGCCGCGCATCACTTCGGTTGCCGTCCTGTCTTTCACGCGGGGCAGATCGTCGCGCTTCAGCACGCCGATGCCGTGCTCGGCGGAAATCGAGCCGCCCATCCCCAGTGCGATGGCGAAGACCACGGCATTGACCTCGTGCCAGCGGCCGAGAAATTCCTGTGCCGTCGTTCCGGTCACCGGCTGGCTGACGTTGTAGTGGATGTTGCCGTCGCCGAGATGGCCGAAGGCGACCGGACGCGCGCCGGGAATGAGCTTCGTCACCGCGGCATCCGCCTCGGCGATGAAGGCGGGCACGGCCGCGACCGGCACCGAGATGTCGTGCTTGATCGAGCCGCCCTCCGGCTTCTGCGCCATCGGGATCACCTCGCGCAGTTTCCACAGCGCCGCGCGCTGCTGGAGACTGGCCGCGATTGCCGCATCCTTGACGGTCCCATCGGTCATGCCCCGCCCCAGAATGGCTTCAAGGGTCGCGGCCGCGTCGTCGCGTGACGAGGAGATTTCCATCAGCACGTACCAGGGATGGCGCTTGCCGAGCGGATCGCGAATGTCGGGGCCGTGCCTGACGCAGATGTCGACGCAGATTTCTGCGAGCAGTTCGAAACTGGTCAGACCGCCGGCCGCTTCGGCTTGCGAAATGGCCAGCAGTCTCAGGGCATCGGCCGGCGACGTCAGGCCGACGAAAGCGGTCGCCACCGCGCGCGGCCGCGGAAACAGCTTCAGCACCGCGGCGGTGATGATGCCGAGCGTGCCCTCGGCGCCGATGAACAGGTTGCGCAGGTCGTAGCCGGTATTGTCCTTTTTCAGCTTCGACAGGCCGTTGAGGATGCGCCCGTCGGCGAGCACCACCTCGAGACCCAGCGCCATGTCGCGCGCCACGCCGAACGCCAGCGCGCCGGTCCCGCCGGCATTGGTCGAGAGATTACCGCCGATGGTGCAGCTTCCTTCCGCGCCGAGCGAGAGCGGAAACAGGCGATCGACCTCGCTGGCGCGCTGCTGGACGATCTGCAGCACCACGCCGGCCTCGACCGTCATGGTGTGGGAGGCGGTATCGATCTCGCGGATTTTATCCATCCGCCGGGTCGAGACCACCACCTCGCCATGGTGCGGCGTCTGTCCGCCGACAAGGCCGGTATTGCCGCCCTGCGGCACCAGCGCGATCCGGTGCTCGGTCGCGAGCCTGCAGATCGCGGACACCTCCGCCGTCGAGGCCGGACGCAGCACCAGCGGAGAGCTGCCGTGAAACAGGTTGCGCTGCTCGGTGAGGTAGGGCGCCAGTTCGTCGGCGTCGGTCACCGCATATTTGTCGCCGACGATCGATGCAAAGCGCGCGATCAGGTCGGGCGGCAGCGGCGGCGATGCGGATCCTGGCGGAACGATGGTCATGGCGCCTCAGGTGTCCGATGGATTGGACGATGTGCCCATTAAAGCGTTTTCGAGCGAAGTGGCTACCGGTTCGCGTAAAGAAAACGCGTCAAAACAAAAACATAGAGCCCCGCTTCTGATTCCATTAAGCGGAAAGGCTTTAGTCTTGCGGTGCGGCGGCGCGGCGCAGCCGGTCGTTGATGGCTTCGCCGAGTCCGTGGTCGGGGACCGGCATCACCGCGATGGTCCGCGCGCCGCTGGCGTCGAGGGCGCGAAGATAGCCGAAAAGATTGGCGGCGGCCTCCTTGAGATCGCCGCGCTCGGACAGGTTCATCACCGCAGTCGCGGTCTCGCTGCCCGCGAGATGGGCCGGGCCGAAGGTCAGCAGCGCCTCGCCGCGCGCAAGGCTCGTCGCATTGAGGCGGACCCTGGCGCGCGGTGCGTAATGCGAGGCCAGCATACCGGCGGCCGGCGGGCGGCCATCGATCGCGCCGGCATCGGGCCGCGCCAGAGAGCTGCCGAGCACGCGCTCGATGTCGGCGCGCGGAATTCCTCCGGGACGCAGCAATGTCGGGGACGCGAAACAGCCGATGATGGCGGATTCAACGCCGACCTCGACCGGGCCGCCGTCGACGATCAGGTCGATCCGTCCCGAAAGATCGCTTTGCACATGCGCCGCTGTCGTCGGCGAGACATGGCCGGACCGGTTGGCGGAGGGCGCCACCACCGCGCCGCCGAACTCGCGCAGGATGTCGCGCGCCACCGGATGGGCGGGAACGCGGATTGCGATGGTGTCGAGGCCGGCGGTGGCAAGTCCGGCCACCGGGCAGCGCGTGGCCTTCGGCAGCACCAGCGTCAGCGGCCCCGGCCAGAACGCGTCAGCGAGCGCAAGCGCCGTGGCATCGAAACAGGCGATCCGTTGCGCGGCTTTGAAATCGCCGACATGCACGATCAGCGGATTGAAGGCGGGCCTGCCCTTGGCGCGGTAGAGCCGCGCGACCGCTTCCGCGTTGGCGGCGTCGGCGCCGAGCCCGTAGACCGTCTCGGTCGGGAACGCGACCAGGCCGCCGTCGCGGAGCGTCCGGGCGGCTTTTGACGTCGCGGCTGCGCCGGCCGGTCTAATCTGCGTTGTCAACTCGACGGTCATGGGAATTTCAGTTTTCGATCCAGCTTCTTGCGGTGTGCGAAACCCAAGGCTATAAGCCGCGTCTTGTCGGAGTGTGGCTCAGCCCGGTAGAGCACTGCGTTCGGGACGCAGGGGTCGCAGGTTCAAATCCTGCCACTCCGACCATTATTTCAATGACTTATAGTTTCGATGCCGCGGCCGCGCAACGAATTGGTCTGCTTCCGCGCGCTTTTGTGGCCGCCCCCGCGGTGCAGATGCCCGCATGCCGCCCGGCAATACGGATCACAGCGTCATGTTGAAACGTGACGGCCTTGCACGGACGGGCGGTCATAACTGAAGGGCGCGAAAACGAAGGCGTCTGATCCATTCACCTGACCGGCGACTCCGGCGACGGTCGACCCGCCAGAGCGCGCGGCAGGAACTGCTTGCCGCTGGCGACCAGAAAATCGAGCATTTCCTGCGCCGGTGGGAGCAAGACCTTGTCTTTTCGCCTGACAACGAACCACTGTCGCACGACCGGGAGTCCGGCGACGTCGAGCATAATCATCCGGCCTTCTTTCAGCTCGGTCGCGACCGTGTGCGCTGAAATGAAGGCGATGCCCAGACCGGCGATCACCGCCTGCTTGATGGTCTCGTTGCTGCTCATCTCCATGCCGATCTGGGGCTGAAGAGAGATGTTTTCGAAGAACTGCTCCATCAGGAACCGCGTTCCCGAACCCGGCTCGCGGGAAATGAAGGTTTCCTGTGCCAGATCGGCCGCCTTGAGCTGCGTCGCGCTTGCAAGCGAGTGTCCGGTCGGTGCGACGACGACATGCGGATGATCGCCGAGCAGGTGGACATCCATTTCGATATCCGGCGGCGGGCGGCCCATGATGGCAAAGTCAAGCGCATAACCGTGCAAAGCCTGACGAATATCGTGGCGATTGACGATCGTAAGGCTGATGTCGATCCCCGGATGAAGCTTCGAGAATGCTGAAATCGCAAAAGGAACAAAATATTTTGCGGTGCTGACAGCACCGATCGAGATGCGGCCGCCGGTTCGGCCTGCGATCATGTCGAGCGACGTCGCGCAACTCTCTATCGCAGCCTCGAGACGTTCGTAGAGCGTATACAGTTCCTGGCCAGCGGGTGTGAGGATCATCCCGTCGCTGGTCCGCTGCAGTAAGGCCAGTCCGGTGAGTTTCTGCAGGTTTCGTAACTGCAGCGTGACGGCAGGTTGGGTCAAATGCAACTTGTTGGCGGCGGCCGTGACGCTGCCCCCGGTCGCAACGGACGCCAAGGCGCGCAATTGCCGAAGGGTCACGTCACGGAGACTGGTGTGCATATAAGAAAATTTTTGGTTCGATGAAGGATATTGAAATTGTACTTATTACATGCAACGAGTCAATATCCCGCAACGCTCTGGAAAGCGCCAAATCGGCTGTTTGGAGATTTGCGGCCGAGAGGAAAACTGAATGAGCCAAGAGCTTACATTACACCAGCGATTGGAAGCCTTAGCGGGTCCTGATCCGCTTCGCCAAGCTGTCAATGAAGCCGTAGCTGCGCTTGCGCAAGCTTCGATCGAAATCTCCGACCTGACATGCCGTGGCGCGCTCGCGGGGATAACCGGACAGGCGCGTGGACGCAACACTGACGGCGACGTGCAGAAGGACCTTGATGTTCGCGCCGACGATATCATCCGCGCTGCTCTTGGCCGCCTTCCGATTGGCGTGCTTGCTTCGGAAGAAATGGCGGATCTTGACATCCTCAATGCGAACGCTCCGATCAGCGTCGCGTTCGATCCGCTGGACGGTTCGTCGAACATCAACACGAACATGTCGGTCGGTACGATTTTTTCCATCATGCCGACGCCGTCCGATGCCAGCGCCGCCTTCACGCAGCCGGGAAGCGCGCAGCTTGCCGCCGGCTTCGTTGTTTATGGTCCGCAGACGTCTCTCGTCCTCACCCTCGGGCAGGGTGTCGATATCTTCACGCTCGATCGCGATTCGCGCGAATATAAGCTCACGGGATCGACGGTTCAGATTCCGCCGAACGCAACGGAGTTCGCGATCAACGCTTCAAACAGGCGGCACTGGGATCTGCCGGTTCGCGCCTACATCGACGAGTGCCTCATGGGTGCCGACGGGATGGGCGGCAAAGATTTCAACATGCGCTGGATCGGCTCGCTGGTCGCGGAAGCCTTCCGCATTCTCATTCGCGGCGGCATTTTCCTTTATCCCGGCGACGCCCGGCATGGTTACGAAGAGGGCCGCCTGCGCCTGGTTTACGAGGCTCATCCGATGGCCTTCATCATCGAGCAGGCGGGCGGCGGCGCCACCACCGGACGTCAGCGGGTTCTGGACCTCGTCCCCCGTACCCTCCATCAGCGCGTTCCGCTGATCATGGGGTCGATCAAGAACGTCCAGCGGCTTGAGCACATGCACACGGCGCCCGACGTCGCCTTGGAAACGAATGCCCCGTTGTTCGGGCATCGCGGCTTGTTTCGCGTTTGATTGAGGGGCTGTCGCAATCGTGTCCAGAAAGCATCCTATCATCTCAATCACGGGTTCGTCGGGCGCCGGCACGACATCCGTCAAGCGCACCTTCGAGCAGATCTTCCGCCGCGAAAAAGTGGTGGCCGCATATATCGAGGGAGACGCGTTCCACCGTTACAACCGTGTCGAAATGCGGACCCGCATGGCCGAGGAGTCGGACAAGGGCAACAAGCATTTCAGCCACTTCAGTCCGGAGACCAATCTGTTCGCCGAGCTGGAGGCCGTGTTCAAGAGCTACAGCGAAACGGGAACCGGCAACACGCGCTACTATGTCCATGACGACGTGGAAGCCGCGCTGCACAAGGTTCCCCCCGGGACATTCACAGACTGGCAGAAACTGCCCGAGAACTCGGACCTGTTGTTTTACGAAGGTCTGCACGGCGCGGTCGTCACCGACAAGGTCAATGTCGCCCAGTATGCCGACCTCAAGATCGGCGTCGTTCCCGTCATCAATCTCGAATGGATCCAGAAGCTGCATCGCGATCGCAGCGCGCGGGGCTATTCCACCGAGGCGGTCACCGACACCATCCTTCGGCGCATGCCGGATTACGTCAACTACATCTGTCCTCAATTCGCTGAGACGGACATCAATTTCCAGCGCGTGCCGACGGTGGACACTTCGAATCCGTTCATCGCGCGGTGGATACCGACCCCCGACGAATCGATGGTTGTGATCCGGATGAAGAATCCGCGCGGCATCGATTTTCCGTACCTGCTGTCGATGATTCCGAACAGCTTCATGTCGCGCGCGAACTCGATTGTCATTCACGGATCCAAGCTGGATCTCGCGATGCAGTTGATCCTGACGCCGCTGATCCTTCAGCTCATCGAGCGAAAGAGGCGCGCATGACCGGCGAATTGATGACGATGGATAAAGTCGAGCGGAGCCGCCGCAATGACGGCTGGAACCGCGACATCGAAGTAGTTGATCGGTGCACGGGCAAGGGGCGTATAATCCCCGCCGTGACTGCTATCAGCACATCCCAAGGGTGAGGAAAAAATGGCTCGTATTACATTGAGGCAATTGCTGGACCATGCGGCTGAGCACGGCTACGGCGTGCCGGCATTCAACATCAACAACATGGAGCAGGGACTTGCCATCATGGAGGCGGCGGCCGCCGTCGACGCCCCGGTTATTCTCCAGGCTTCGCGCGGCGCACGTTCCTACGCCAACGACATCATGCTGGCGAACATGATCGATGCGCTGGACCAGATGTATCCGCATATTCCGCTGTGCATGCATCAGGATCACGGCAACGAGGAGGCGACCTGCGCCACCGCGATCAAGTACGGCTTCACTTCGGTCATGATGGACGGTTCGCTTAAGGCCGACGCCAAGACTGCGGCGGACTATGAGTATAACGTCGACATCACCCGCCGCGTCGTCGACATGGCGCATTGGGTCGGAGCGTCGGTGGAAGGCGAACTGGGCGTGCTCGGCTCCCTCGAGCACGGCGGCGGCGAGCAGGAGGACGGTCACGGCATTGAAGGCCCCGTCAGCCACGATCAGCTGCTGACCGATCCGGATCAGGCCGTTGATTTCGTCCGCGCCACCAAGGTCGATGCCCTGGCGATCGCGATGGGCACCTCGCACGGCGCCTACAAGTTCTCGCGCAAGCCGGACGGCGACATTCTCGCCATGAAGGTGGTCGAGGAGATCCATCGCCGCCTGCCCAACACGCACCTGGTGATGCACGGCTCGTCCTCGGTGCC
>JBIQHO010000409.1:0-2893 GCA_044508545.1 Bradyrhizobiaceae bacterium
CGATCTTGCGATGCGTTCCAAGGTGCCGGTGTTCCCGATGGTCGGCACGCAGTCCGTCACTGATCCGAAGGAAGAGTATTCGAAGTGGGTGTTCCGGATGTCAGTGCCGATTTCGACCGATCTGCCGGCAAGCCGTGATCGCATGGTAGCGGATGGGCACAAGCGCGTTGCGGTGTTTTCGGAAGAAGATGCGTATGGTCAGCAGGCTTCAGAACTCTTCGTCAACATGGCGAAAGAGAAGGGTGACCTGCAAGTGGTGGAAAATACCTCGGCTCCGAAGGCCGCCACCGATCTCACCGTCCAAGCGATCAAGATCCGCAGCGCCAAGCCCGATGCTGTCTTCCTCGCCACAGCAAGCACCGGCTCTGCTGGCGCATTCCTGCGCAAGCTGCAGGAAATCGGATTGGATGTTCCGGTCTATGGCATGGCGGGCATCGTCCAGAAGCAGATCATCAAGAACGGCGGCAAGGGCGCTGAAAAGCTCATCGCTCCGGCACTGGTGAATCCGGATGAGCCCGGTCCGCTGACTGACTTATTCGATCTGTTAAAGGACAGGGGCGGCGTCGCCGGCTTTGGCGCGCTCCTTGGTGCCAATGCGGCTGCAACGGTCGTACAGGCTCTTAAGGCGGGTGCTACCGACGGACAGTCCCTGCGCGACAAGGTCGAGACCATGGGTCCGATCAAGGGCTACGCGGCCGCTCCGATCCAGTTCTCGCCCAAGGACCATGACAGTTGGGGCAAGGATACACTCATCTACGTCACCGTACGTGGTGGTAAATTTAAGAACCTGGCAGAGAAATGATCAAGCAGAATGTTCTACCGCTTGATGGCGTGCGCGTGCTGGACCTGACTCAGGTCCAGTTCGGCCCGTGCGCCACTCAAGTTCTCGGCGATTTTGGTGCGCAGATCGTCAAGATCGAGCGCCCGGGCGAAGGCGATATTTGCCGCGGCACGGATCCCTTTATCGTCGAGCCGGATGGTGAATCTGCCTATTTTCTGGGGCTGAACCGCAATAAGCGCAGCTTAGCTCTCAATGTGCGAAAGCCTGAAGGCCTCAAGATCGTCTCGGAGCTGCTGGGGCAGGCGGATGTCCTGGTTCACAATTTTCGCCCAGGGGTCGCCGAGCGTCTTGGGCTAGGTTACGACAAGCTGAAGGAAATATATCCGCGCCTGATCTATGCCTCGGGGTCGGGCTTCGGGCCGAGCGGACCACTGGCGCACAAGGGTGGTCAGGATCTCCTCGCACAATCGCTGTCCGGACTCGCATCACGGAATCCGGACGCAAATGGCGTCCCTCAGCTGTTTCCGACCGCGCTTGGCGATTTCACCTCCGGGATGGTGCTGGTTCAAGGAATCCTGATGGCGCTCTATCATCGGGAGCGAACCGGCTTAGGGCAGCGGATTGACGTCTGCCTTCTCGATGTTCTGGTCGCGCTTCAGCAGCAGGAAGTCACGCAATGGCTGCTGCGACAGAAGGAAGTGAACTGGGTTAAGCAGAATCTCATTGGCATTTTCCAGACCAGAGATGGTGCGGTGACGCTTGTCGGCGTATTCAGGCCGAATCCCCTCGGTGACATCTGCCGTGCGCTGGGCCTCGAAGACTATTCAGCGTGGCCGCAATATTCCGATCCCGCCTCCTGGGGGCCGAACCGTTCGGACATTTTCAAACTTCTGGCTCCCGGGTTCGCCAAGTTCACCACCGCCGAATGTCTGGAGCGGCTCGATGGCGAGGATGTTTTGTGCGCGCCGGTTCTGACGCTGGACGAGGCGTTGACACATCCTCAAATTGAGGCAAACGGCCTGATGGTCGAGTTCGACCACCCTGTTCACGGCAAGGTGAGGACGGTCGGAAATCCGCTGAAGATGTCCTCGGTCGCCAGGATTGCGACGCGCAGCGCGCCGACTCTCGGTCAACACAACGAGGAAGTGCTGGCCGAACTTGGCTATGCGCCATCCGATATCGCACGCCTTCGCAGTGAAGGCATCATCGCCTGAACAGTTCCGCACCTTTAGCTCAAGGACGAACCATGATCGTAGATTTTGACGAGAGCCCGCGTTCCACCATCCATGACATGAAGATCGGCGATAGTATCGCGATCGAAAAGACGATCAGCGAGTCCGATGTCTACATGTTCGCCGGCATCTGCGGCGACTTCTCGCCGAACCACATCAACGAGCGCTATATGGAGAAGACGCGATTCGGCACCCGCATCGCGCAAGGTGCGCTGGTGATCGGATTCACCTCGGCGGCGGCGGCCATGTTCGGTATCAAGTATCGGGTCGATGGTGTGTCTGCGGGCTACGATCGCCTGCGCTTCGTCGCGCCTGTGTTCTTCGGCGATACCATTCTCATCCGCTATGAGGTCGCGCGGATTGAGATTGAGCGTGACCGGATTTACGCCGCGCTCAAGGTAACCAACCAGCGCGACGAAGTTGTTCTGGTTGGCGAGCATGTGCTGCGCTTTGTCGCCCTCGAAAAGCCGGCGAGGAGCAAGGCATGAAAGAGCCAATCGTTCTGCTTGACATCCGCGGGCCGGTCGGGCTGATCACGCTTAACCGTCCTGAAGCATTGAACGCGCTCAGCACGGAGTTGATGGATGCGCTGACCGCGGCGCTGCGAGAATGCGAAGGCAATGCCGATGTCGGTTGCATGGTCTTGACCGGCAGGGGCAGGGCCTTTGCCGCCGGCGCCGACATCAAGGAAATGGCGAGTAAGACCTACGCCGACGCCTATACGGAAGATTTCATCACCCGTAACTGGGAAGAGACCACGCGCTGCCGCAAGCCGATCATTGCGGCAGTCAACGGGTTGGCGCTGGGCGGCGGCTGCGAACTGGCAATGATGTGCGACTTTATCCTATGCGCGGATACGGCGCGGTTCAGTCAGCCCGAA
>JBIQHO010000018.1:0-23558 GCA_044508545.1 Bradyrhizobiaceae bacterium
CAGCAGCGCCGTGTCGATATAACGAACCACCGAATTGACGGTCAGGTTGTCATTGAGATCGACCCCGAGCTTGGTCGAATAGGTCTTGTTGTCGTAGTTGTTCCCGATCGCCTTCCGCCCCGGCGGCAGAAGCTCCGGCGGAGTCACGGGAATGTCTCCGGCATGGAGATGGGCGACATTGACCGCATAGTTGAAGTTCTGTTCGGAGCCGCTCAATCCGAGCGTCTGGTTGAAGGTGTTGAACGAGCCCGCCTCGACCGAGGCGGTGGCGCGCGGCGGGCCTTCTCCCTTCCTGGTGATGATGGAAACGACGCCACCGATCGCGTCGGAACCATAGAGGCCGCTCTGCGGACCGCGCAGGATTTCCATCTGCTGGATGTCGGCCGCCAGAAGATGCGCGTAGTCGAACGCGCCGTTCGCGTTGCCGACATCGCCGATATCGATCCCGTCGAGGATCACCTTGGTGTGGTTGGCGTTGGTGCCGCGCATGAAGACCGAGGTCTGTGCGCCTGGTCCGCCGGCTTGTATGACGTTCAAGCCGGGGACCGTGTTCAGGATGTCAGGAACGGTGCGGTGTTGCTGGGTCTGGATATCCTGCTCGGTGACGATGGTAACGGAGCTTGCCAACTGGCCAGCCGGCGTCACGATTCCCGTCGGGCTGACCACCACCGGAACTGTCGCGCCCGGCGCGGCAGCCTCGCCGGCGGGAAGTTGTTGAGGAGCCGCACGCACCACGCGCCGCGCATGCGATGCTGTGCGGCGGGCGGGCGGCGGCACATCGGTGCTTCTCACAGGCGGGGAAGCGATCTGGATCGGCGGCAGCAGGTTGGGGGAGGCGGATTGCTGCGCGAGGGTTGGCGCATTCAGGCCGATCGATCCCACGGATGCGAGGATGGTGGAGGCAAACAGGCTTCTGCGATTAAGAATGACGGCGGACATGAGGAAACCTCGGCAGACGGCGGTGGCACGTCACAGCGAACGAGGTTTCACGAAAGCCCTGCGGCCCGGTGAAGCGGATGTCTGTAGTCCCCGACCGACATCTTCGCGTGTGACCACGGCTGACGGCAGGTCTCCTGGCTCGCGGATCGTGACCTTGCGTCGCCTTCCCGGGGGCCGAGATTCCCCAGTGGCCTGTGACGCAGATTAGCCGCTTACAGTTGCGGGGGCAGCCGTGGCGTTGGGATGATCCCGCACCACGTTCCCTTTTGATCTCCCAAGGGAGAACCGTCATCGATCTGTTTGGAGGGGATCAAAGTCGATGTCAATTGACGGCGCGGTTGCGCCGGGGCTTTTCCCGTTGACGTTGCATATCCGCAGCAGGGTGGGGGAGTTGTTGTCGACGCAAACAAGCCCGCCTGCGCGGGCTTGTTATTCTGGATGGCCGGGCGTGATGCGCGGCCGGCACAGGCGTTTGGGTCAGACCAGTTCGCCCCGCGCGGCGGCGGCGGCGTTTCGGATCGCATCCATGTTGGCCTTGTAGGATTCCATCGTGCCGCCCTTGAACACCGCCGAGCCGGCCACGAAAGCGTTGGCGCCGGCCGCGCCGAGTTCGCCCGCGACGTCAGGTCCGACCCCGCCGTCCACCTCGATGTCGATCGGCCGCCCCGCGATCATCGAACGCAAATCCCGAATCTTGTCGACCGCCGAGGGAATGAACTTCTGGCCGCCGAAACCGGGGTTGACCGACATCACCAGCACGAGATCGACCATATCGAGCACGTATTCGATGGTGGAGAGCGGCGTCGCGGGATTGAGCGTGACTCCGGCCTTCTTGCCGAGGTTGCGAATGGCCTGCAGCGAGCGATGCAGATGCGGCCCGGCCTCGACGTGAACCGTGATGTGGTCGCAACCCGCCTTGGCGAAGGCTTCGAGGTAGGGATCGCAGGGCGAGATCATCAGGTGGGCGTCGAAGATCTTCTTCGTGTACGGGCGCATCGCCTTGATGACGTCGGGGCCGTAGGAGATGTTCGGCACGAAATGGCCGTCCATCACGTCGAGGTGGATCCAGTCGGCGCCCCCCTGATCGACGGCGCGAACCTCCTCGCCCAGCTTCGAGAAGTCCGAGGCCAGGATCGACGGTGCAATGACGAGAGGACGCGGCGCAAAAGTCTGAGACATGAACGTTTCCGAAAAATTCCTGCGGGGGCTTGAGAGAGCCTCGCCCTAACATGGGCCGCGCCCGGGGGCAATGCGCGGCATCGACTGATCGGGTAACGCAGGCGGCGGCAAGTTCTGCCGCGGGCGGCATGTTCTGCCCGGGTGTCGCCGGGGGCGTTGTGCGGAAACGCCCTGTTTATCGGCTTTTCCTGGTGGCACGGCATTTGCTCGACTGATGTCCGAACGGGATTGCGCCGCGCGCGGCACGGATCAGGAGTTGGGCCATGCTGTTTGCCTTAGGGGCCGTGTCGTCGGCGCTCCAAGCATTTCAATCGCTGGCGTCGTCGGCCTCCCCGAAGGTCAAGACCGGGGTCGGCCAGCCTGCGCCGGCGTCATTCGGTCCGGTCAGCAGCGCTGCGAGCCCGATGGGGCGAACGGCATCGGGCTGCGGGTCTGGAACCTGCATCTCGCCGGCCACCATGAGCGCCTTGCTTGCGGCACAGGGGCAGTCGTCGGGCGCGCCAAGCGCCAGCGCGTCCGCTGCGTTGCAGGATCTGTTCTCGCAGATTGACGGCAACGCCGATGGCCAGATCAGCAAGTCCGAATTCGAAAGTGCGCTCGGCGCCGGCGGCACCAATCTGGCGCAGGCCGACGATGTGTTCGGCAAGCTGGACACGAATGGCGACGGCTCCGTGAGCCTCGACGAGATGTCCACGGTCCTGAAGGGCGCGGGCGGACATCGTCACGCGCATCATGCTGGCGACGGCAAGCAACCCAACATGGACGCTCTGTTGCAGGCGCTCGACGGAGCGACCAGAACGTCCACGACCAACAGCGACGGCTCGATCACGACGTCAATGACCTATTCCGATGGTTCGACCATGACGCTGACGACGCTCGCGCCCCGGTCGTCGTCAACCAGCGCATCATCCTCCTATAATTTCATTGAACAGGCGATCCGGCGCGAAGCCAGCGCGATCTCCGCGCCGGCTTCTCAATCGCTCTCGCTCAGCGTCTAGCTGAAGCCGGGCCGGGACAGCCGCGCTGCAGTCGGGAAATCCGGTAACCGTCGCTGTTGCGGCCCGCAATGGTAGCCCTGGGTTCGCCGCATCCGTATCACTGCGCAGCCGCTGCCGATTTTCATGATCCGATAACCATACGCGCCAAGTAATCGTTTCCTCTGCAAAGTATTGCGAGGGGCGTATGCATCTACCACAAGTATTTCTGCTCGCCGGCTGCCTTGGCCTCATCGGCTCCCACGCTTTCGCCGAGGACGACTTCACTGCGTCGTTCCGGTTGCGCGGTGGCTTCGATTCCAATCCGCTGTTTTCGAACGGGCAGGGCAGTGGCAGCGCGTTCGTCGCCGCCGACACGGCATTGGCGGCGGGAACGAAAGCCGACGGCTACACGCTGGGCGTCGCGGCGGAAGCCGGCACGACGCACTACGCCCAGCCGCTGTTGACGCCCTCACGCGGCGGCAAGGTGATCCTGCGCGGCTCGATCGGCGACGATGATCTCAAGCTGGATTCCACATCGACCATCGCCGACGCCAGCACCTACAATCTGCGTTCGACCGATCTGATCCAGTCGGTGAGGACTGAAGCCCGATACAAGTCGATCAAGCTGTTCGCGACCGCGGAAGGAGGCCGCTTGAGCCTGAACCAGACCAATGCGATCTTTCAGGATTTTCTTCCCGATCCGCAGCAATATCTGCGGGGCACGCTGATCCCCGGCGTCAGTCTCGTCAGCGGAAAGTCCGAACTCGGTGCGTCCGTGAACCTGTCGGTGCGGCGCTATCTGCAGGAGTTCGATGTGTTCGGCTATCGTCGCGACAACGAGCGGGTGCAGCCGTTTCTGTTTGCGAAATACCGAGGCGACGCCGTGAGCGCGTTTGTCTCGGTCTCGCGGTTATACGGAAGGTGGCACGATCCGGATTTCACCAACGTCGATCGCACGCTGTTCGATGCAAGTTTGACCTGGCGCGCAGCGCCTTTTCAAATCGATCTGACCGCGTGGCGCCGCGCTGGCGAAACCACGTTTCCGATCTCGCCCATTACCATCGATACCGCCTATTTGGCGAAGGTGTCCTGGACTGTGGAACCGAAGGTGACGCTGGCGGCTTCGGTCGGTTATGCGGCATCCGACTATCTGGACTCGCCGTTCCATGCGCGGACGCTGACATGCGGTGTCGGCGCGACCCGCGACATCGGCAGCGACCTGACGCTCGGCGTCGACATCGCCTTCGCAAAGGGAACGCTGATCTCGGGCGATGATGCGAACGGGCTTGTGGTCACGTCGTCGATCACAAAGCGCTTTTCCGCAAGGCCGCCGGAGTTGGACAAAGGCTCGGGCGCGTAATCGCGGGTGCGGACGAGGTTGCCCCCGCCCGCTCCCATCGATGTTCAGTGGCAGCCGCATCCGCCGCCGAGCAGCCCGCCCAGCACATTGCTGCGGCCGAGCACCGCGCCGAGCACGCCGCTCTTGCCGGTGGTGACCGCCGTGTTGACAACCAGCGCGCCGCGTCCGTCGAGTAGGCCGACCACGCCGCCGCGGCCGGTCAGCACGTTCGCGCCGATGCCGATGCCCTGGCCCTTGGCGAAGGCCGGTGCGCTCATGAATGCGCTGGCGACCGCGGCGAGAACGAGGATCTTCTTCATGACGTTTCTCCACTGTTGACATGCGCGACAGCGCGCACCGGGAGAGCATCGGCCGGTTACTTCTCCTCCTCAAGCTGTACTGTAAACTAACCTTAAATTACATAGAAATATCAAGTATATGTTCGTATTATACGTCAAACAACTACCGCATTACATAAGCAAAAACACTGCGCACCGTCGCCGGACCCTCTGTTTATGCTCTCCGGGTTTATGCTCTCCGGAAGTGCGGAAAATTCTTTATCGCGCGAACCGATCCTTCCACGCCGGCAGCGCGTCCGGAAATGGCAGCGCAGTGGCCTCGTAGACGCCGCGTGCGATCGCGCGAGCCACGGTGTTGGCTGCGACCATGCCGAGTTCGGTCAATCCAATGAACGGATCGATCGGCTTTGCTCCGGTCGCAGCGGCAAATACGACATCGCCGTCGAGCGGGGCGTGCACAGGATAGATCGCCCGCGCGAAGCCGGTCTGCGCGATGATCGCGAGCCGTCGGGCCTGCGGTTTGGTGAGCAGGGCGTCGGTGACGACGACGGCCAGCGTGGTGTTTTCGCTCGCGGTTGCGGCCGGACCGCCCTTCAATCGCATCGTCAGCATGTCCGGCGTGAACGATGGCGGCAGTCCGCGTCCGCCATATTCTCCGTCGGATTCAAATGGCGCGGCCCAGAACCAGGGGCCGTCGCCGACCGTGACGCTGCCGACGGCATTGACCACCGCCAGCGCCGCCACCCGCACGCCGCTTGCCGTCGTAGCCGAAGCTGACCCGAGGCCGCCCTTCAAATTGGCCGTGGTGGCGCCGAGTCCGGCGCCAATGCTGCCGAGCGCGAAGTCGTCTGCCGCCGCCGCGGCGGCGGCGTAGCCGAGATCGCGATAGGGCGCAAAACGGCCCCATCGCTTGTCGCCGCCGTTCAAAAGGTCAAAGCACACCGCGCCGGGCACGATGGGGACGACGGCGTCGCGGATCGCGAAGCCACGCCCGCGCTCGGCGAGCCAGGCCTGAACGCCGCCGCCGGCCTCGATCCCGAAAGCGGAGCCGCCTGACAGCACCAGGGCATCGACCCGTTCCACGGTGTTGACCGGATCGAGCAGGGTGCTGTCGCGCGTGCCCGGTCCGCCGCCGCGCACGTCCATCGCCGCGACGGCTGGAGAATCGAACAGGATCGCCGTGACGCCGGAAGCGAGTGCTGCATCGTCGGCGTGGCCGACACGGACGCCGGGAATGTCGGTGAGCAGGCTCTTCATGGTCTGGCCTCGTTCGGGCGGGCGGGGCGCCAGAGTCTTGTTTCAACTGCGTTGAACCAGACTCGTCGCTTATCTTTTTGTTTGAGCATGATTTTCCGAAAACCGTTTCCACTTTTCGGGATCATGCTCGCCGCCAGATGACGGCATGAGCGCGCGAGGGTCAAGCGATCACGTTTCGATCAAAAACATCGCGAAGGGGAACAGAACCCTTGCGTCGTGGCGTCATCGCGGGGCAAGTAGCCTCATGATTCACGACGTTTCCGTTCCCGCCGCGCTGGTCGCGGGCCTTGTCAGCTTCCTGTCACCCTGTGTCCTGCCGCTGGTCCCTCCCTATCTGATCTATCTCACCGGCGCGACCATCGAGCAGGTCTCCAACGACGAGACGGCCAAGGCTTCGAAGCGGGCCGTGATGCTCGCCGCGTTGACGTTCGTGCTGGGATTTTCGACGGTTTTCGTCGCACTCGGCGCCAGCGCCAGCTTCATCGGCAGCCTGATCCGGGCCTGGTCGGCGCAACTGTCGATCGTCGCCGGCATCGTCATCATCGTCATGGGCCTGCACTTTCTGGGACTGACGCGGATCGGATTTTTGATGCGCGAAGGACGGCTCACCGCGCCGAAGCCGGTTGGGTTGTGGGGCGCCTATGTGATGGGGCTCGCCTTCGCGTTCGGCTGGACGCCCTGCATCGGGCCGATCCTCGCAGCGATCCTGTCGGTCGCGGCGGCGGAGGCCACTGTCGTGAAGGGAGCCGGACTGCTTGCCGTGTATTCGGCGGGTCTCGGCATTCCGTTTCTGCTGGCGGCCTTCATGATCGAACGGTTCGCTTCGCTGTTCAATCGCATGAAACGCCATCTCAATACCATCGAGCGGGGGATCGGCGTGCTGATGGTGCTGACCGGCATCGCATTTCTCACCGGCACGATCTCGAACGTCAGCATCTGGCTGCTGGAGACTTTTCCGGCGCTGCAGAATTTCGGGTGAGCTTAGCGGTGAGGGCCGTGTTGTCGTCCTTGCGCAAGCGGAGACCCATAGCCCCTGACCCCTGTGAGAGTCTGTTTGGAAAGTCACCGGGCATCTCCCGCCCGTTCCCCCGACGCACGCAGCGTGAAACGGTGCGCTGCTGAGCGGGGGTCTTTTGCGAGGTTTTCTGCAACGATCCCGGGTTTGCGCAGCGTCACTTCGTGCCGCAGCGCGTCCGGGAATACTCGGAAAGCAACTTTTCAACAGGCTCTGAGCGGGAGGGCCTGTGTCCTCGTCCCTGCGCAAGCAGGGACCACAACCCCTGCCTTTGTGAGGCCGGTTACGCTTGCTGTCCTCGTATCGCGAATCCTCGACGTATGGGTCCCTGCTTGCGCGGGGACGACGGCAGGAGCGCAGGAGTGGCGGCCGTCAGGTGCCCTTGCCGGGATCGAGTTCGGCATAATTGCCCTTGTCGTCCCATTTGTAGATGACGTAGTCGATCGCCTTGATGTCGCCCTTCTCGTCGAAGGCGAGCTTACCCAGCACGGTGTCCCACGTGCCCGCCTTGAGGACCTTCATCACTTTCATCGGATCGGTCGTGCCGGCCTTGGCGGCGGCCTGCGCCCACACCTGCATCGCCGCATAAGTGTAGAGGGTGTAGCCCTCCGGGTCGATGCCCTTGGCCTTGAAACGATCGACGATCATCTTGGCCGCCGCCTTCTTGCGTGGATCGGGGCCGAAGGTGAACAGCGTGCCCGCGGCGGCGGGCCCGGTGATCGAGGCGAATTCCTTGTCGGCCAGCGCGTCGCCGGCCATCAGAACGGTCTTCATGCCTTGATCGCGCATCTGGCGCACCATCAAGCCGGCTTCCTGATGATAGCCGCCCACGAACACCAGGTCGATATTGTCGCGCTTCATGCGCGAGACGATCGCGCTGAAATCCTTGTCGCCCTTGTTGTAGGACTCGAACATCTTCTCCTGGAAGCCGGCCTTGTTGAGCACCTTCTTGGTTTCGTCGGCGAGACCTTTGCCATAGGTCGTCTTGTCGTTGAGAATGGCGACGTTCTTGCCCTGGTAGTTTTTGAGGATGTACTCGGCGGAAACCAGGCCCTGCTGGTCGTCGCGGCCGCAGACCCTGGCGACGTTCCACAGTTTGCGCTCGGTGAACAGCGGATTGGTCGTGGCCGGGGTAATCTCCAGCACGTTGCCGTCGGCATAGGCTTCCGAGGCCGGGATGGAGGACGACGAACAGTAGTGGCCGGCAACGAACGGAATGCCCTGGCTCGCGATCTTCTCCGCGACCGAGCGGGCCTGCTTCGGATCGCAGGCGTCGTCGCCGACGAACAGCCTGAGTTTCTTGCCGAGTACGCCGCCGGCGTCGTTCAGGTCCGCCACCGCCTGCTCGGCGCCGTTCTTGAGCTGGCGTCCGAATGCGGATTCCGCGCCCGTCATTGGGCCGGCCACTGCGATGGTGATGTCCTGCGCGAACGCGGCCGTGGACAGAGCGAGTGACGCCACCAGGGCGAGGCCGATGAGCTTCAAGGGTGTCATGTGATCCTCGCGATGATCTTGACGGAGGGTCCGGCGTGGTGCGAACCAATGCCATTGTCGGCTGAATCGGCGGCGAAGTCATCGGCAATTTGATGTTGCGCGACACTCGGCCGCCGCATTCCAGCCGGGTTCTGTTGCGCCGTCTCGCGACCGCGCTCGTTCGCGCATGATCCTATCCGACCGTTTCTAGGTCTGCCTGCCGCCTTCCAGATAGGCCGCGCGGATTTCAGGCTGCGCCAGCAGTTCAGCGCCGGTTCCACTGAGCGTGATCAGGCCGTTGACCATGACGTAGCCGCGATGCGCCAGCCGCAGCGCATGGTTGGCGTTCTGCTCGACCACCAGAACGGTCAGGCCGTCCTCGCGATTGAGCTTGCGGATCGCATCAAAAATCTGGCGGGCGATCAAGGGCGCGAGCCCGAGAGACGGCTCGTCCAGCATCAGCAGCCGCGGACGGCTCATCAGCGCCCGGCCGATGGCCAGCATCTGCTGTTCGCCACCGGACAGCGTGCCGCCGCGCTGGTTCATTCGCTCCTTCAGGCGCGGAAACAGCGTCAGCACGCGATCAAGGCTCGCGGCGCGATCGCTTCCCACTGAGTCGGTTGCGTCGGCGCCCATCTGCAGATTCTCGGCGACGCTCATGCGCGGGAAAATCCGCCGTCCTTCGGGCGACTGTGCGATGCGCATCCGCGCGATCTCGTGGGTCGCCATGCCGGTGATGTCGCGGCCGTCGAATGCGATGCTGCCGGCCTTGGCGCGGGGCCGGCCGAATATCGTCATCATCAGCGTCGACTTGCCGGCGCCGTTGGCGCCGATCAGCGTCACGATCTCGCCCGGCCTGATGACGAGGTCCACGCCTTTCAGCGCTTCGATCTTGCCGTAGGCGGCGCGCAGCCCGCGAATGGCCAGGAGCGGCTGGCTCATCACGCAGCCTCCGTGCCCAGGGATCCGGTGCGAGAGGCCATCATGCGTCGCCCTCAATAACGGCGGCGGCGGTGTCCTCGTCGGTGCCGAGATAGGCCGCGATCACCTTGGGGTCGTCGCGGATGGCGCGGGGCGCGCCGTCGGCGATCTTGACGCCGTAGTCCAGAACCACGATGTGGTCCGAAATCTCCATGACCACCGACATATCGTGCTCGATCATCAGGATCGAGGTGCCGTAGTCGGCACGGATCGCCAGCAGGAGCTCGTTGAGCGCCGCGCTTTCCCGCGCGTTCAGCCCGGCGGCAGGCTCGTCGAGGCAGAGCAGTACCGGCTCGGTACACATCGCGCGCGCGATTTCGAGGCGGCGCTGGTCGCCATAGGGCAGATTGCCGGCGGCGTCATCGGCGCGTGCAAGCAGGCCGATGCGATCGAGCCAGGATCGCGCCCGCTCGATCGCGTCGCGCTCCGCCGTGCGCCACGACGGAAGGCCGAGCAATCCGAGCAGCGTGAAACCCGACGCGCGCATCAGCATGTTGTGCTGGGCAACCATCAGGTTCTCAAGCGCCGTCATCCCCGGAAACAGGCGGATGTTCTGGAAGGTGCGGGCGACTTTCGCCACCTTGGAAATCCGGAAGTCGTTCAGCCGCTCCAGGCGCATCATCCCCCCGCCAGCGGGCATAAGCCGTATCGAGCCACTACTGGGCTTGTAGAATCCGGTGATGCAATTGAAGACCGTTGTCTTGCCGGCGCCGTTCGGCCCGATCAGCGCGGTGATCCTGTTTCGCTGCGCGGAGAAAGACAGGTCATTGACCGCGACGATGCCGCCGAAGCGCATCGACAGGTGCTCGACGGCGAGGATGTCGTCGCCGCCGTTCATCCCTGGCCTTCCTTGACGACGTCCGACGAGATCGCCCGGTTGTGCTCGAGAAAAACGGTCGGCGAGCGGTGACCGATCAGGCCGCGCGGCCGCCAGATCATCAGCAGCACCATGACGCCGCCGAACACCAGCATGCGGAACTGATCGAGGCCGCGGAACAGCTCAAATCCGCCGATCATTGCGATCGCGGCGAGCGCCACGCCAAGCTGCGAGCCCATTCCGCCGAGCACGACGATGGCGAGCACCAGCGCCGATTCCTGGAAGGTGAAGGATTCCGGGCTGATGAAACCCTGTCGGGTCGCGAAGAATGCGCCGGCGAAACCGCCGAACATCGCGCCGATGGCGAAGGCTGAAAGCTTTGTCGTGGTGATGTTGATGCCAAGCGCCCGGCAGGCGACTTCATCCTCGCGCATCGCTTCCCACGCGCGGCCGATCGGGAGTCGCCGCAGGCGGATGGTGACCCAGTTGGTGAGCAGCGCAAGCGCGAGGATCAGGTAGAACAGGAACACGAGGCGATGCGTCGGAGAAAACGGTACGCCGATCAGCGCCGCGAAGCCGTTTTCGCCAGGCGTCAGCGGAACGCCGAAGAATGTCGGACGGGGAATGCCGCTGATGCCATTCGGCCCGCCGGTGAGATCCTGCCAGTTGATGATGACGAGGCGGATGATCTCGCCGAACGCCAGCGTGACGATGGCCAGATAGTCGCCGCGCAGCCGCAGCACCGGAAAACCGAGCATCACGCCCCAGCACGCTGCGAGCAGTCCGGAAATCGGCAATAGCACCCAGAATGCCCACGCGCCGAGTTGCAGGAAATCGACCGCGACAAACGGGTAGGTGCTGATGAAATACGGCAAGGGGAGGCCGCTTTGCGCCAGCAGCGCATAGGAGTACGCGCCGACCGCATAGAATGCGACGTATCCGAGGTCGAGCAGGCCGGCGAGGCCGACGACGATATTGAGGCCCCAACCGAGCATGACATAGGTCAGCACCAGAATGCTGAGATCGAGCAGGTAGCGTTGATTGTAGAAGATCACCGGCACCAGCAGCGCGAAGATCAAAAGCGCGGGCCCGAGCAACCGGCCCAGCGTCGAGACTACATGGCGCACGGTTGCCGGCAGTTCGATGCCGCCGACCGGCCCGATCCAGCGTCGAAGCAATTCGAGGACGATGCTGCCGCCAAAGACGATGGCGACTATGGCGGCGAGTTCGCCGAAGCGCGTCGTGTAGGTCAGTTGCCCGGTTTCGCCCGGAAACGTGCGGACGCCGACCATCAGTGAAAACAGGATCAACGCCACGAAAGCGCTGACGACCGATTTCTTCAGGATGAAGACGATGGCCGGATCGCGCGCCACGGTGTGTTGTGTCGAAGCTGGCGCTGCCACGTCGGGTCCGTCAGACTTTTTCGACTTCGGGACGGCCAAGCAGGCCGGTCGGCATGAAGATCAGCACGACGATGAGAATCGAGAACGCGGCGACGTCCTTGTATTCGACGGAAAAGTATGCCGACCAGAACGTCTCGATCAGGCCAATGGCCAAACCGCCGAGCATCGCGCCCGGCAGCGAGCCGATGCCGCCGAGCACCGCCGCCGTGAAAGCCTTGATGCCCGCGACAAACCCCATGAAGAAATCGACGAGGCCATAATAGAGCAGGTACATCATGCCGGCGACGGCTGCGAGCGCGGCCCCGATCACGAAGGTCATCGAGATGGTGCGGTCGACGTCGACGCCGAGCAGCGCCGCCATGGTCTGGTCCTGCTCGCAGGCGCGCATGTCGCGGCCGAAGCGGGTGCGCGACACCATGTAGCTGAAGATCGCGAGCAGCACGATGGTGGTGACCACCACCACGATCTGGATATTGGAGAGTTGCACCGCGAAATTGCCGGAATCGTGCAGGGTGTGGCCGCCGGTAATGAGCGGCGGGATCGGCTTGACCTGCGCGCCCTGCGTCACCTGTGAAAAATTCGACAGCACGAACGACATGCCGATCGCCGACAGCAGCGGCGCAAGCCGGAACGAGTGCCGCAGCGGCCTGTAGGCGACGCGTTCGACGACCCAGCCATAGACGGCGGTGACCGCCATCGCCACCAGCAGCACGATGAGCAGGATCAGGGGCACGGCGGAGAGACCCATCGATACCAGGATCAGGAAAGTAATGAGCGCGATGAAGCCGCCGATCATGAAGATGTCGCCGTGAGCGAAATTGATCATGCCGACGATGCCGTAAACCATCGTGTAGCCGATCGCGATCAGGCCGTAGATCGAGCCGAGAACGAGGCCGTTGATCAATTGCTGGGCGAAATAATCCATGCGCTGCCGTTGCGTGTCCCCGAACGCGGCCAGATCAGACGCGGTGATGGGTCCGGCAGCCGGACCGGCGCGTCTTGAATCAATGTCTAACAGTGGCAACGGGGTGCGGCAACCACGGGCACTATATCGGGCGCCCGGCGCCTTCCCGCGCACCTGCAAGTTCCGGGCGGCGGGTGGGCAGCCGCAAAACAGGGTCGATCAGCCTCAACCGGAAGTTTCCGAGGCCCTCAAAACTCCCGCAACGGAGGTGGCGCTTTCCTCTCGTGGTTCATGTTGTCCACAGGGCCCGACGGGCCGATTAAGGTAAATAAAGGGTTTCAATTGTCCGCCCGAGTTTACAAGCGTTACCTCGCCGCCAAGGCCGCGCCAGATAACGGCGGCCATACAGAAGCGGGATGGCGGCATGGCGACGAATTCCTGGCGGATCAGCACGGTCAACGGTGCATTGTTGGCGCTCTATTTCATTCCGGCGTGGACCATGGTGGCGTTCAACATCATGATATCGCCGGTACGCGGGCTTTATGACCTTCCGAACGTTTCGGTGGCGCTGTTTCTCAGCGACCATGTGAATTTTGCGATGGTCGGCCTGGTCCGAATGGCCTGGCTTCTTGCGCTTGGCAAGATCACCGTGGTCGCGTTCTTCGCGGTGTTTCTGATGATGACGATGCGCGCCTCGATCCGGAAATCCGGCGGCTGCGACGAGGCGCTGGGGCTGGCGCTCGGCATCGGCAGCCTCATCACGTTCGCCAGCATGGCGATGGCGTCGCGGGTCGGCGAGATGGCGGCGCTGCGTCTGCACGCGACCGAACTGCTGTTGCTGGTCGGGGGCGCGATCCTGATGGCGATCGAGCCGCCGTTCCAGCGCGATCCGCCACCGGTGCGACAATGGCCCCCGCAGCCGGGCATGTATCCGTTCGGTAATCCGGGTTCCTGAGCGATCGCGTTGCGGTCCCGGTTCTGCGAAGCGGCGGGAAGACGCCGCATCGGGCCTGGGCATATTATCGTTGCATCAGGAAGCCGGCCACGGCCTCGGTGAAGGCGTGCGATTGCTCGACATTGGAGATGTGCGCGGCGTCGAGGATGGTCATGCTGGCGCCGGGAATCTGGCTGCGGATATATTCCGCGCCAGCGATGGGCGTCGACTTGTCGTGCCGCCCGGCGATGACGAGCGTGGGGCTCTTGATCCGCGGCAACAGGGCGCGCTGGTCCAGCGTGCTCAGTGCCTCGCAGCAGGCGATGTAGCCCTGCGGCGGCGAGGCGCTCAGCATGGCTTTCAGTTTCGCCGCGGCGTGCGGCTCGCGCTCGCGAAAATCCGCCGTCAGCCAGCCGCTGACCACGGTGTCGGCGATCGCTTCGAGGCCGCCGATCCTGACCGCCTTGATGCGGGCGTGCCAGTTGGCCGGATCCGGATAATAGCAACCGGTATTGGCGAGTACGATGCGCTCGAAACGCTCCGGCGCGTTGGCTCCGAGCCATTGCCCGACCATGCCGCCCATCGACAGTCCGCACCAGTGGGTCTTGGCGATGTTGAGATCATCCAGAATCGCCAGCACGTCGCGGCCGAACCGCTCCATCGAATAGGGGCCGGGCGCCACGCCGGACTTGCCGTGGCCGCGCCGGTCATAGCGGACGATGCGGAACAGTTTCGATAACGGCGCGATCTGCGGCTCCCACATCTGCATCGTGCAGCCGAGCGCGTGCGACAGCATCAGGGTCGGGCCGCCGTCGCGCCCCTCGACGGAGACATTCAGCAGGCAGCCGTCGGCATCGATCATGGGCATTGTGTGTCCTCCCGCAACGTTCGAATGTTTTAGTTTGGTGCGATCTGTTTCACCATCGGAAATCAGGTCGCCATACTCATGCACAGCGCCTTCGGCCCGCGATCCTCTTTCTTTTATGAACGTTCCTGCTTACCTGAAAAGGCCAGCCCTCGAACGGGGCCTGCGCGGACCGAGGAGGCAACGCATGGCGATGACGATGAACGGCGAGGTCCAGCTTCCGGCGTCCCGCGAAGCGGTCTGGGCGAGGCTCAACGATCCCGAGGTTCTGAAAGCCTGCATCCCCGGCTGCGAGGAATTGACCAGGATCGATGCGAACGAATTTCAGGCCGTCGCCAGAATGAAGGTCGGCCCGGTATCCGCCCGCTTCAAGGGCAAGGTGACGCTCAGCGATCTCGACCCGCCGAACGGGTACAGGATTTCGGGCGAAGGAGAGGGCGGCGTCGCCGGTTTCGCAAGGGGCGATGCGACGGTGGTGTTGACCGATCATGACGGCGGCACGCTTCTTAAATACGATGTGGAAGCCCAGACCGGCGGCAAGCTGGCGCAATTGGGTCAGCGGCTGATCGGCGGCGCCGCCAAGAAACTCGCCGACGAATTTTTCGCGAACTTCGCCAAAGCTGTTCAGGAGCAGGTCTGACGGTCAGCGCCGTCATGGCCGTCCTGCGGCACGTCCGCGAGGTTGCTCATTACCGGGATGGCCCATATCATGCGCGGCCTTGCGAACGACCGTTCAAATACGGCACCGGATCCAAAGAGAGCGCCGATGGCCAAGATTTCGCTGATCGTGAACGGCAAACCGACGGCCGCCGATATCGACCCGCGCATGCTGCTGGTGCAGTTCCTGCGCGAAAACCTGCGCCTGACCGGCACCCATGTCGGGTGCGACACCTCGCAATGCGGCGCCTGTATCGTGCATCTCGACGGCAAGGCCGTGAAGTCATGCACCATGCTGGCGGTGATGGCCGACGGGCACGAGGTCACGACCATCGAGGGCCTCGCCGCGGACGGCGCGCCGTTGCATCCGATGCAGGCAGCTTTTCGCGAGCATCATGGTTTGCAATGCGGCTTCTGCACCCCGGGCATGATCATGACCGCGATCGATATGGTCCATCGCAAGGGCCACGAACTCGACGATCAAACCATTCGCGACGAACTGGAGGGCAATCTCTGCCGCTGCACCGGCTATCAGAACATCGTCAAATCGATTGCAGCCGGAGCCATGGCGATGGCGAAATCGGATCCTGCATGAACCCGGCGTCACGAGACAACGCGATGATGCCGGGAACCTGAGCCATGTACGAATTCAAATATCATCGACCGGCGACAGTGCGGCAGGCCGCCAACCTGCTGGCCCGGAACGAAGACGCCAGGCTGATCGCCGGCGGCCACACGCTGCTGCCGGTCATG
The DNA here is from genome assembly GCA_044508545.1 of Bradyrhizobiaceae bacterium. Lineage (GTDB taxonomy): Bacteria > Pseudomonadota > Alphaproteobacteria > Rhizobiales > Xanthobacteraceae > Nitrobacter. The sequence goes on from JBIQHO010000018.1 coordinate 15,793, forward strand.
AAGCAGCGGCTCGCCAACCCGGCGCATCTGATCGATCTCTCCCACATCGAAGGCCTCGACGGCATCGAGATGAAGGGACGCTCGCTCGTGATCGGCGCGACCGCGAAGCACGCCGACGTCGCGGGCTCGCCGGTCGTGGGCGAGGCGATCCCGGCGCTGGCCGAACTCGCCGGGCTGATCGGCGACCCGGCCGTGCGCCACAAGGGCACCATCGGCGGCTCGCTCGCCAATAACGATCCGACCGCTGATTATCCGGCGGCTTGTCTGGCGCTCGGCGCCACCATCCTCACCAACAAGCGCCGCCTGAAGGCGGAGGAGTTTTTCCAGGGGATGTTTTCCACGGCGCTGGAGAGCGACGAGATCATCACCCGGGTGATGTTTCCGCTGCCGAAGAAGGCGGCCTATCAGAAATTCCGCAATCAGGCGTCGCGCTACGCGCTGGTCGGCGTGTTCGTCGCCAGGCGGCCGTCTGATGTGCGCGTCGCGGTCACAGGCGCCGGCGAAGACGGTGTCTTCCGCGTAACGTCATTCGAAGATGCCTTGAAGAAGAGCTTCAAGTCCAAGTCGCTTGAGGGACTGTCGGTGCGGGCCACGGGTCTCAACAGCGACCTGCACGGCAGTGCGGACTATCGCGCGCATCTGATCGGAGTGCTTGCGCGGCGCGCCGTCGATGCCGCGAACGGCAGGGCATGACATGCGCATGCTTGCCGTATCCCGTCAGGTTTCATCATGATGACGACATCAGCACTGCCGCCGTCCGTCGATGCGACGCTCGATATGCTGGCGAAGCATCGCTATTTCGCCGAGCGTTCGCTGGCGACGGTCGTGTTTCTTTCGCTGCGCATGGGTCGGCCGCTGTTTCTCGAAGGCGAGGCCGGCGTCGGCAAGACCGAGATCGCGAAAGTGCTGTCGGCCGCATTGGGACGCAGGCTGATCCGGCTGCAATGCTACGAGGGTCTCGATATCGCGTCCGCCGTCTACGAGTGGAACAGCGCCGCGCAAATGATTGCGATCCGGCTCGCGGAAGCAGCCGGCGACACCGATCGCGAGCAGTTGTCCAGCGACATCTTTGCCGAGAGATATCTGATCAAACGGCCGCTGCTTCAGGCGCTGGAGCCGGATGTCGCAGGCCCGCCGGTGCTCCTGATCGACGAGCTTGATCGTGCCGACGAGGCTTTCGAAGCCTATCTCCTGGAAATCCTCAGCGACTTCCAGGTGACGATCCCCGAATTCGGCACCGTGAAGGCGTCGACGCCGCCCATCGTCATCGTGACGTCAAACCGGACCCGCGAGATTCACGACGCATTGAAGCGGCGGTGCCTCTATCACTGGATCGATTATCCCTCCGCCGAGCGGGAACTCGCGATCGTCAAATCGCGGGTGCCGAACATTTCCGCGAAGCTGTCGCAGCAGGTGGTCGATTTCGTGCAGGCGCTGCGCAATCAGGATCTCTACAAGAATCCGGGCGTCGCGGAGACCATCGACTGGGCGACGGCGCTGACCGAACTCGACGCGCGTTCGCTGACGCCTCAAGTTGTCGGCGACACCGTGGGCGCCCTCCTGAAATACCAGGATGATATCGGCCGGATGCAGGGCGACACCTTGCAAAAGGTATTGAAGGAAGCGAACAGCGAGTAGGGCGTCCTGTCCGGGTCCGCGCCAGGTCGCCGCGCGCCGGAATGACAACCAGGGTACGGGGTATGATTATCAATCATCTCGATCCGCCAACAGGACAGATTGCGAACAACGTCGTCGGCTTTGCGCGCACGCTGCGCGCCGCGGGCCTTCCGGTCGGGCCGGGCGCCGTGATTGACGCGCTGAACGCCTTGCATCTGATCGAGATCGGAAAGCGAGCGGATGTCTTCACCACGCTTGAATCGGTTTTCGTGACGCGCCGCGATCATGCGCTGATCTTTGCCCAGGTCTTCGATCTGTTCTTTCGCGTTGCGGAGGAATGGAAGAGCATGCTGGATTCGGTCCCGCTGCCGGTTCAGGCAAAGAAGCCGCCGCCGCCGGCCGCGCGGCGCGTTCACGAGGCGCTGGCGCAGCCGGCGACCGCCGGCGAAAACGAGGTGTCGGATGAGCGGGAGGTCCGGCTCTCGGTCTCCGACCGTGAGGTGCTGCAGAAAAAAGACTTTGCCCAGATGAGCGCGGCCGAAATCGCCGAAGTCACGCAGGTCATCGCGAAGATGAGGCTGCCGCAGGCGGAGCTTCGCACCCGGCGCACCCGGCCCGATCACCGCGGGCTGCGGCTCGATCTGCGCCGGACGCTGCGCGGCAGCCTGCGCACCGGCGGCGATATCGTCGATATCCATCGCCTTGGTCTCGTCGACAAGCAGGCTCCGATCGTGGCGCTCCTCGATATATCGGGCTCCATGAGCGAATATACCCGGCTGTTCCTGCATTTCCTCCATGCCATCACCGATGCGCGCAAGCGCGTCTCGGTCTTTCTGTTCGGCACGCGGCTGACCAACGTGACCCGCGCGCTGCGGACGCGCGACCCGGACGAGGCGCTGGCCGCCTGCTCGTCCGCGGTCGAGGACTGGGCCGGCGGAACGCGGATCGCGACCTCGCTGCATCATTTCAACAAGCTGTGGGGCCGGCGCGTGCTGGCGCAGGGCGCGATCGTGCTGTTGATCACCGACGGGCTGGAGCGTGAGGCCGACTCCGGACTGGCGTTCGAGATGGATCGGCTGCACCGCTCCTGCCGCCGGCTGATCTGGCTCAACCCCCTATTGCGCTATGATGGTTTTGAACCGAAGGCGCAAGGAATTAAATTGATGCTGCCGCACGTTGACGAATTTCGTCCGGTGCATAATTTGTCGTCTATCAAAGGGCTGATGGCCGCGCTGTCCCCGGCGCCGGTACCGCGTCGCCGCGATCTCCCCCGCCCCGCAGCCTGACTAGAGTCATCCGCCATGCTCGAACGCGACGAGGATATTCTGAAGGCGGCCGAAGACTGGCGGAAAGCCGGCCACGGCGTCGCGCTCGCGACGGTGGTCGAAACCTGGGGATCGGCTCCGCGTCCCGCCGGTTCGAGCCTCGTCGTCAACGACGACGGCACGTTTCTCGGCTCGGTCTCCGGCGGCTGCGTCGAAGGCGCCGTGGTGACCGAGGCGCTGGAGGTGATCTCCAGCGGCACGCCCAGGATGCTGGAGTTCGGCGTTGCTGACGATGCGGCCTGGAAGGTCGGACTGTCCTGCGGCGGCACCATCCGTGTGTTCGTCGAGAAAGTCGGCTGAGCGTGAAATGAAACTCGCCACGCTCGCAGAAATCAACAGGGAACGGGCCGCGCGGCGGCCGGTGATCGTGGTGACCGATATCGCCGATGGCGAGCAGCGTATCGTCAAGGCCGCCGATCTCGCCGGCGATCCACTGCATGCGGAACTGGACAGACACCTGCGCATGGGCAGGAGCGGAACGGTCGAAATCGGCGGCCGAAAGCTGTTTCTGAACGTCTATGCGCCGACGGCGAGGCTTGTGATCGTCGGGGCGGTCCATATCAGCCAGGCGCTGGCGCCTCTCGCGCGGTCGCTCGGCTATGATGTCACGGTGGTCGATCCGCGCACGGCATTTGCAAGCCCTGAGCGTTTTCCGGATGTGCCGCTGATTGCTGAATGGCCGGACGTCGCGCTGCCGCCGCTCGATATCGATCACTATACCGCCTTCGTTGCGTTGACCCACGACCCCAAAATCGACGATCCGGCGCTGCTGCACGCCCTTGAGCGCGATTGCTTTTACATCGGCGCGCTGGGCTCGCCGAAAACCCACGAAAGGCGCGCCGAGCGATTGAAGGCGCAGGGGGCCTCCGACGCCGGCATCGCGCGCATCCATGCGCCGATCGGGCTGGAGATCGGCGCCATTTCGCCCTCCGAGATCGCGGTGGCCATCATGGCGGAAATCACAGCGCAGCTACGGCTGCCGAAAGCGAGCGCGGCATGAAATTTGGTCCTGCTGCCCCGGACGATGCGATCGACGGGGTTACCGTTCATACCCTGCGTCAGGGCGCATTCGTGCTCAAGAAGGGCACCACTATCGGTCCGGTGGAGGTCGAGGCTCTAAACAAAGCGGGCGTGAAGGAAGTGGTCGTCGTCCGCCTCGAGGACGGCGATGTGTCCGAGGACGAAGCGGCGGCGGATGTCGCGAGAGCCGTCGCCGGCGAGGGCGTCACGGTCGAGCGTGCCTTCACCGGCCGCGCCAACCTGTTCGCGGCGCGGGCCGGCGTGCTGGTGATCGATCGCGCGGCGGTCAACCGCATCAACAATGTTGATGAAGCCATCACGTTTGCCACGCTTCCCGCCTACAAGCCGGTGGTCGAGGGCGAGATGATCGCCACCGTCAAGCTGATTCCATTCGGCGTCCAGGCGAAGCTGCGCGATGCGGCGGTTGCGGCAGCGCGCCGCGACGTTTTGCGCGTCGCGCCTTACCGCATCAAGCGTGTCGGCGTCGTTTCCACCATCCTTCCCGGTTTGGCGCCGAAGGTGATTGACAAGACATTGCGCGTGACAGCCGATCGTCTTGCGCCCGCCGGCGCGACGATGATCGCCGAGCGGCGGGTGCCGCACGATCAGGCGGTGCTGTCGGCTGCGATCAAGGACATGCTCGATCTCGGCGCCGAACTGGTCATCGTATTCGGCGCATCGGCGATCGCCGATCGCCGCGATGTCATTCCCGCGGCTCTCACCGCCGCCGGCGGCGTGATCGAGCACTTCGGCATGCCGGTCGATCCCGGTAACCTGCTTCTGATCGGAAAGGCGCGCGGCGTGCCGGTTCTGGGCGCGCCGGGCTGTGCTCGTTCTCCCGTTGAGAACGGCTTCGATTGGGTGCTGATGCGCCTGCTCGCCGGATTGAAGGTCGCGCGACGCGACCTGACCGGGATGGGGGTGGGCGGCCTGCTGATGGAAATCGTGACGCGGCCGCAACCGCGTCTCTCGCCGGGGGCCGACAGCAACAACAATATCGCGGCGGTGATCCTCGCGGCCGGGCGTTCGACCCGCATGGGCGGCCATAACAAGCTGCTGGCGGAACTGCACGGCAAGCCTCTGGTGCGCGTCGTGGCGGAGCAGGTGCTGGCGTCGAAAGTATCAAGCGTGACTGTCGTCACCGGCCATCAGGCCGCGGAAGTCGAGCGCGCGCTGCGCGGGCTGAACGTCACGTTCGTGTACAATCCGGATTTTCCCACGCGGTTGGCCAGTTCGCTCAAGGCCGGCATCGGCGTGGTTCCGAAAGAGGCGGGGGGCGCCTTGATCTGCCTCGGCGACATGCCGCTGATCGATGCGCGTCTCCTCGATCGGCTGATCGCGGCCTTCGCGCCGGATCGCGGCATGCTGATCGCGGTCCCGGTCAGCGATGGCAGCCGCGGCAATCCCGTGCTGTGGTCGCGGCGGTTCTTCGGAGAACTGATGTCGCTCGAAGGCGATGTCGGCGCGCGCAATCTGATCGCGCAGCACACGGAGGTGGTGGCGGAAGTCGCGGTTGAAGATCAGGGCGCGTTCCTCGACATCGACACGCCCCAGGCGCTGATGGCCGCGCAGGGCGGCTGATCGCCGTCGGTTTTCGGATGCCAGGGGTGCTGCGCGCTTCGCCGGGAAAATGCTCCATATCCGTCGTGATTCTTAAATTTCACGATATTTCAGGTAGATGACGCGCATCTCACGAGGGATTGACCGCCGGGCGTAAAGTTCCGCCTTTAATATGACTGACTGGTCAGTCATATTAAATTTCATGAAAGCTGCAAAACCCGAACGGCGAAAACCCGCCACCGCGACCTCCGCCAATGGCCGATCCGCCATGGGCAATGCCAGTGCGGCGTCCGCGCAGACTGGCAGGGCGGCCAAGCCTCCGAACCGTGCGGCGCGCGCGGCGCAGCGGCGGGAGGCGATCATCGCGGCGGGCCTCGATGAATTCACCGCGCGCGGTTTTGCCGCTACCCGCCTGGACGACGTGGCGAAGCGGGCCGGAGTCGCCAAAGGCACGATCTATCTGCACTTCAAGGACAAGGAGGCGCTGTTCCAGGAATTGGTGAGGACGGCGCTCGTGCCGCTGATCGGAAACCTCGCGGCCGCGCCCGCGGCCGATGGATCGGTGCGCGAGATCCTCGAACGCTTCGCCGAGACTTTTGTGCGCGAGATCGCCGAGACCAAGCGCGGCGATATCGTTCGCCTGATCGTCGCGGAGGGCGCGCGCTTTCCGTCGCTCGCCGATTTCTACTTTCGGGAAGTCGTTTCGCGCGGCCTCGCGGCCATGCGCAAATTGATCGAGAGCGGTATCGCGCGCGGAGAGATCAGCAATGAGCGCCTTGCCGACTTCCCCCAGATCGTCGTTGCGCCTGCGCTTGTCGCCGTGATGTGGCAGGGCCTGTTCGGCCGGTATGCGCCGCTCGATGCCGTGGCGATGCTGAAGGTCCATCTCGATCTGATCTTTGGCGAACGGAGGGTGTCATGACCCGGCTGCGCCTCATCGTCCATGTCGGCGCCGTGCTGGCGTTGACGGTTCTCGCTGCCGGCTGCGGTCCGAAGTCGCCGCCGGGTTATCAGGGCTGGGTCGAGGCCGACATGATTTTTGTCAGCCCCGACGAGAGCGGCCGTGTCACCAGACTGAATGTGCGCGAAGGCGACGCTGTCGAGGTCGGCGACCTTCTCTATTCGGTCGACGACGACCTGCAGCAGGCCGATCACAATCAGAACAAGGCGACGCTGGCGAATGCGCAGCAGACTTATGACCGCGCGGCCTCGCTGAGGAAAACCGGGGCGGGCACGCAGGCGACATTGGATTCCGCGGTTTCGGCGCTGCGTGTCGCCGAAGCGCGGGTCAACACTTCGGAAACGCGGCTGGCGCGGCGCAGGGGTTTCGCGCCGATCGCAGGGACTATTCAGCAAATCTATTTTCGTGAAGGCGAGATGGTGCCGGCGCAACGGCCGGTGCTGTCGATCATGCCGCCGGGCAATATGAAGATCCGGTTTTTTGTGCCGGAGGCGGATTTGCCGAAACTCAGGGTCGGGCAGGACGTCCGCATCACCTGCGACAACTGTGCGCCCGACCTGACGGCAAAGATCTATTTCATCGCCACTCAGGCCGAATACACGCCGCCGGTGATCTACAGTCTCGATGAACGCAACAAGCTGGTGTTCCTGATCCAGGCGCGGCCCAACAGGCCGGACAGTCTCCGCGTCGGCCAGCCGATCAGCGTTCATCTCGACGCCGCGACAAACTGAGGGCCGCGCCATGAGCCAGGCAGCCGTGAAAGCATCCGACATCGCGATCGAGGTTTCCGGCCTGTCGAAGTCGTTCAAGGGCCGCGAGGTCGTGCACGATCTGTCCATGCAAGTGAAGCGCGGAATGATCTACGGCTTTCTTGGTCCCAACGGCTCGGGCAAGACCACCACCATCCGCATGCTTTGCGGACTGCTGACGCCGGACAGCGGCGAGGGCACCTGCCTCGGCTACGACATCCGCCGCGACGCGGACAAGATCAAGCGCCGGGTCGGCTACATGACCCAGCGCTTCAGCCTGTATCAGGACCTGTCGGTGCGCGAGAACCTGGAGTTCGTCGCGCGGCTCTATGGCATGCGCGACGCGCAAGGCGCGGCGCTCGCCATGATCAAGCGGCTCGGTCTTAACGGCCGCGAGGAGCAGCTTGCGGGCGAGTTGTCCGGCGGCTGGAAGCAGCGCCTCGCGCTCGGCGGCCGCCCGCTGCCGCACCCCCCGCCCCTCCTCCTCGACGAGCCGACCCCCCGCGGCGGTCCCCAGGCGCGAGGCGCGGTCTG
>JBIQHO010000410.1:0-2882 GCA_044508545.1 Bradyrhizobiaceae bacterium
ATGGATATCGAGACCATCGGGAATATGAGCGTCGATTTGCTTCAGGAAGTCGAGGAACTCCGCAGCACGATGGCGCTTGTAGCATTTGCCGATCACAAATCCGGAAGCAACATCGAGGGCCGTGAACAGCGATGTTGTGCCGTGGCGGATATAGGAATGCGTCCAGCGTTCCGGAATGCCCGGCATCTTCGGCAGGACCGGCTGCTCGCGATCAAGCGCTTGTATCTGGCTCTTCTCGTCGACACTGAGCACCAGGGCCCGATTGGGCGGTGACAGATAAAGACCGACGATGTCGCGGACCTTGTCGACAAATAATGGGGCGCTGGAAAGCTTGAATGTCTCCGAACGGTGCGGCTGCAAGCCGAAGGCGTTCCAAATCCTTCGGATCGTCGTGTGTGAAAAGCCGGTCGCGGTCGCCATCGAACGGATGGACCAGTGCATGGCGTCGCTCGGCGTGGAGCGGAGCGTGCGTTCGATAATTGCAGCGACCTGATCGTCATCAATCGTGCGAGGCCTGCCAGGGCGGGCTTCATCCAAGAGCCCTTCGATGCGCCCCTTCAGAAAGCGCCGACGCCACTTGCCAACTGTATGCTCATGGACACCCAGTTCGTGCGCAACGGATTTGCTGGGTATGCCATCCGCGCATCGCAGGATGACGCGGCATCGCTCAGACAAAGAACGCGCCACGCGATGACGACGACCTGCCGTTCGAGATACGCGCGCTCATTCGCGCTGAGGATCAACGGAGAAACCGGACGTCCTGCCGCGTTGGCCATAACTGCACTCCCGCACCCTGGCGAATGCGGGAGATTATAATGAAACGAACTTCAGTTCCAGGTGACTAGTTCTTAAGTAAAGAGCAGGTGCTTTTATTCAATGGCGTAAAGGCCTGCTCGGCTGGGATCGTCGCAATCAACTTATAATAGTCCCACGGCCCTTTGGATTCAGCCGGGCTTTTCACCTCAAACAGATAAGCGGGGTGGATTTTGCGGCCGTTCGGCTGGATGCTCCCCTTGCCAAACAGCGGATCGTCAGTCGGGAGCGATTTCATCTTCGCGACGACGGCGACGCCATCGTGCGGATTGCGATCAAGAGCTTCTAGCGTCTTGAAATAATGCAGAAGTGACGAATACACGCCGGCGTGCGGCATCGTCGGCATCGTATGGTTCTTCACGCGTTCCTGAAATCGTTTGGCGAAAGCCCGCGTCCCATCATTGAGGTCCCAATAGTACGTCTCGGTCAAATTCAATCCTTGAGCGGTAGGCAATCCAAGTGAATGGATATCCGAAATGAACATCAGAAGGCCTGCGAGCTTTTGACCTCCGCTCACGATTCCAAATTCCGATGCCTGCTTGATGGCGTTGACAGTATCGCCGCCGGCATTCGCGAGCCCAATGACATTGGCTTTCGACGCCTGAGCCTGTAGCAGGAACGAGGAAAAGTCGGAGGTGTTGAGAGGATGCTTGACGCTACCCACGACAATGCCCCCCGCCTCCTTGATCGCAACGGTCGTGTCGCGCTCCAGCGCGGCGCCAAAGGCATAGTCAGCGGTCAGAAAGAACCAGCTTTTTCCGCCAGCTTTCGTAAGCGCAACACCCGTCCCGTGCGCCAACGTATAAGTATCGTAGGTCCAGTGGATCGTATTCGGCGAGCACTGGCTATTGGTCAGGTCCGACGTCCCCGCCGTCGTATCGAGGAAGACCGCGTTCTTCTCCTTGACGATGTTGTTTACGGCGAGCGCAACCGATGATGTCGGCACGTCCACAACGACGTCGACTTTATCAACATCGATCCATTGCCGAACGATATTGACGCCGATGTCCGGCTTGTTCTGGTGATCGCCACTGACGATCTCGATCTTCCAACCTTTCTTGGTTAGTCCGGAATCCTCGACGGCCAATTGAGCGGCGACGACGGAATTCGGACCCGCGAGATCGGCATAGAGGCCGGACATGTCATTCAGAACACCGATTTTGACCGTCTTGTCTCCGGCTAATGCGCCGGTCGCCACTCCAAACGCTAGAATTAACCCCAGGGGCGTGCGAAATTTGAGTTTCATGACTGTTGTTCCTGGAAATACTTACAGTAAATCAGCGACATTCGCGCCACGGTGCGGAATCCGAACCGCATCTCGGCTTTGGTTTCGCCTCAATTATGGATTTCGATAGCGACCATGTCTGTCATGGCGAAAGAAGCGCTCGCCATGAACGATTTCACCGATGCCATTTGATTGTTTACTTGCTGGCCAAATCTAGCCTGACCGCGTCCCGGATCTTTATGGCTTTCGGAATCAAACCGAGCTTGAAGAACGCATCCGCGATCTTCTGCTGATCGGCGGCGACTTGCGCATCGATCGGCTTGGCTCCAAACGACGTGCGCTTCAAGGCGACCTCCAGAACGGGAGCCGGGATGCCGACCGATGAACTGAACTGCGCGGCCACCGCCGGAATGTTCTTATTGGCCCGTGCGCCTTCCTCCGCCACCGCCGCAAGGATCGCCTTTATGACCTCCGGGTTCGCTTCGGCAAATTTCTTCGACGCCAGGTAGAATTCATGGTTGGCGACGAGGCCGGCGCCATCTTCCAGCGTGCGCGCGCCGGTGCTCGCTTCAGCCGCCGCACGGAATGGCTCCCAGATCACCCACGCATCGATCGACCCGCTCACAAAGGCGGCCCGCGCATCGGCCGGGGTCAAAAAGACCGGCGTGATATCACTATAGCTCAACCCTGCGCGCTCAAGTGCGCGGACGATCAGATAGTGGACATTGGATCCCTTGTTGAAGGCAACCCTTTTGCCTTTCAGCTGGGCCACCGAAGCGAGATTGCTCTTGGCAGGGATCAAGATGGCCTCGCTGGCGGGTGAACTCGGCTCATAACCGACATA
>JBIQHO010000411.1:0-2877 GCA_044508545.1 Bradyrhizobiaceae bacterium
CGAAGGCGGTGCTCGGCCCGCCGACCGCGACAAAGGTGACATAGTCGGTCGGCAGTCCCGCCCCGGTCAGCAAGGCCTTGACGTAAGTTTCCGTTCCCGAGCCTCTCGCCGTCACGCCCACCCTCAGTCCCTTCAGGCCCTTCATATTCTCCGGATAGGGCGCATCGTAGTTGAATGAATCGAGCCCGGTTCGCACCGAGAACGTATAGATGTTGTTGGGCGCCTGCGCCGCCACGATCTGCAAGTCCATGCCCCGCGATACCGATTGAACCATGTATTCAATGGAGCTGTACAGCAGGTCCAGACTGCCGGCGGCCGCGCTCTGCTGAGCGAGCGGGCCGCTCGCCAGATTCAGCGCGACGCATTTGATGCCGGCCTTGTCACAAAAGCCTTTCTCGACCATCACCCAATTCACGACGTTCAGCAGCGAGCCGCCGAACACCTGGAATCTGACGACGGGTTTCTCCTGGGCGAGCGATGCGCCGCCATGCACCGACAGCAAGGCGAGGCAACTCGCAAACAACAGACGACAGGTTTTCTTCATGATGTGTTTTCCTCCCTCTCCAGAGCTTCCCGCGGCCCGCGTCTTCCGCGAACCGCAAAACCTCATGTCGTTGCGCCGTTCGTTGCACGGCGATCAGTCATTCAACGTGCCACCGTCGCGCGGCGCTTCGGCGACGTGGACCACGCCGGTCGCTTCAAGACGATCGATCTCGGACTCGGACAGTTCAACGAGATCGCGCAGGACCTTTCGCGTGTCCTGTCCGGGAGCGCCGCCGCTGCGGCGCAGCCCGCCCGGCGTTGCGGACAGCTTGGGGACGACGGCGGCCATCGTCACGTGCCCCAACTGATCGTCCGGAACGTCGACAAGCATTTCCCGCGCCCTGAAGTGCGGATCGGCGAAGATGTCCGCGATGGTGAAGATGCGCGTCGCCGGCACATTGGCGGCCGCGAGGATGGCTTCGAGCGCCGCTAGGCTGTGAGCCTTCGTCCATTCGGCGATCATCGCGTCGAGTTCCTTGTCGTGCTCGGAGCGCGCTCGCGCTGTGGCGTAGCGTTCGTCGTCGGCAAGCTCGGGCCGATCCATCGCGCTCGCAAGCCTGCGGAACACGCCATCCCCCATTGCGGTGATATGGATGAAGCTGCCGTCGTCGGTGGGATAGAGATTGTTGGGCGTGCTGTCCGGCAGGCGCGAGCCCGCCCGGTTGGCGATCAGCCCCAGCTTCTCGTAGGCGGGAATGTGCGGCTCCATGAAGCTGAAGGCGCACTCGTACAGCGCGGCATCGACATATTGCCCGCGTCCGCTGGTCTGGCGCGCGAGCAGCGCCAGCAGCGCGCCGAAGGCGCCATAAAGCCCCGTCACATAGTCGGTCAGCGAGACCGCGGTGCGGGTCGGCGGCAGATCCGGATCGCCGGTGAGATGACGCAGGCCGCTGACGGCCTCGCCGATCACGCCGTAGCCAGGCCGGGCCCGATACGGTCCGCTCTGGCCATAGCCGCTGATTCGAACCATGATCAGCCGGGGGTTGATCCGTGACAGTTGATCGTATCCGAGACCCCATTTTTCGAGGCCGCCGGGGCGGAAGTTCTCCACCACGATATCGCATTTGGCGGCGAGCGTTCTGATGAGCGCCTGCCCCTCGGCCGAGCGCAGATCGACGGAGATCAATGACTTGTTGCGCAGGATGCTGGCGGCGTAGAGCGACTTGCCCTGAAAGCGCTTGCCCATGGTGCGGACGGCATCGCCCTCGGCTGGTTCGACCTTGATGACCTCCGCGCCAAAATCGGCCAACAGCCTGCCGCAGAACGGGCCGGCGACAGTCGATCCCAACTCAAGGACGCGATATCCGGCCAGCGGCCCTTTTCGTTCCACGCGCCTTCCCCCCGTCTATGTCGCTTTCGCGCGAAGCAGACGCCGGCCCGCGCGAGAGCAACGTGCCCCTTCGACATCGCGCCTGGACTCCGTCGAAACCCGACAGGCTCCCGACACATAAACGGTCCGCTGGCGCATCGACATCGGCAACTCCACGGATGACCGGCGGCTTTCGCGCCCGGATTACGGGCGGCCCGGACGAATCGGATCGCATCCTCACCTCCCGCTCGCCCGCTTCTTTTCCGGAAAGCCGGTTGCCACCTTCCCGGATCGCGCTCCGGCCCGCCGCGAACCCATTCCTTCGGTCCAGCTTTGCGTTCACCGGCAGCCTAAGCTCGCCTGCAATATTGTCAACTATTTTGATGACATTTATGTCGACCTCACGTCGACTGACGGACCACCGAATGCGCCACCACGTTCCTTCAGCTTCTCAAAATCGGGGCCCTCATGCCGCGCGGGAGCCGATCCCGCCGCACTGGTTCGGCGCGTCGCGGCAGGTGCCGCGAAGCAATCTTGTATATCGGGAATAGAGAGTTCGGGACTCGCCGGGTTGCTCGGGTCCACCCAAGGTCCAATCGAGATTTTTGACCCCGGCGTTCAGCTTCGCCGTGCGCTACGCCGCAAAACCGGGACGATCTCTGGGGATCTATTCGACAAGCGGCACCACCGGCCAGCCCGAAGCGTGCGCCATAGCCATCTCAATGCGGCGTCATGACTTCGGATCTCGCGACCTGCCTCGGCTATCGCAGCCCGCAGAACCACCTGATCGTTTCGTCAGGGCATCTGGCACCGTGAGGGGCCAAAAGCAACCATGAAGCAGAAGCCATGGTGAGTGAGTTTTGACAGAAGTGGGAGCAGGGACAGGCTTCAAATTTCCACGGCGAGCCAGCGCCGTTTTCGGCCAAACCTGTTCTTGGCCCGGTCCTGCGACAGGGTGCGGACAAGCCAGCGCCAGACCGCCGCGCCCGCCTCGATCAATCAAACGTCGGTCGCGCTGCTACGGC
>JBIQHO010000412.1:0-2825 GCA_044508545.1 Bradyrhizobiaceae bacterium
TCCTGCAGATGGGCTCGACCCCGAGTGGGCGTCCCGCGACGATATCGTCGCGGTTGGCGTCGATAAACGCCGTCACCTCTTGTGCTGGCGGTCGAGCTCCGCCCCGAAGAAAGACGCTGCACGCTTCAGTATTTCGTTGGCCCGCTTGAGCTCTCGATTCTCTTGCTCCAACTCCCGGATACGTTGGGCCTCCGACGTGCTCACCCCTGGCTTGGTACCGTCGTCGATATCGGCCTGGCGGACCCACGCTCGCACCGACTCGAGGCCGAACCCCAGTTGCGACGCAACCCGCGACGCCGCCCCATGCTCGGTCCCGAGCTCTGCCCGCAGGGCTCGGACCATCCGCACCGCACCGGCCTTCTCCTCCGGCGAATACCGACGCGTCGTCGGTCTTCCTGGCACCCGTTCATTCGGCATGACTTCATCCTCGTTTCCAAGGCCAGAAGTGATGTGCCCCGAGTTTCGTGGAGTCGTCATATTTGACTTCAGGCTACGGGTTGACGTGTGAAGTGTACGTTCTCGAACTCGATCGGGGTCAGCATCCCGAGGGCACTGTGCCGGCGTTGGCGATTGTGGAAGATCTCGAGGTACTCGAACATAGCGTTGGCCAGTTCGATCCTCGTTCTCCATCGTTTCCGATTCAAGAGTTCGGTTTGCATTCTGCCCCAGAAAGATTCGATCACGGCATTGTCATAGCAATCGCCGATCGATCCCATCGACGGGACCAGGCCCGAGTCGTGGGCCCGGCGGGTGAACGCCCAAGATGTGAACTGATTGGGCTCAATCGGTGGACGCAACATTCGAGGTCAGGAGGGTGTTGTGGGTCGTCCATCGGATTGGGTGCGGGAAGTAACGGGCAGGGCTCCGATGAGGTCACCGGGAGCACCGGGCCATCCTCGGTCGAAGGAACGGCAGTTTTGGGACCAGATCGCCACAGGCAAGCTTCCTCGTGAGGCAGCTGACGCTGTCGGCGTGGGACAGCCTGTGGGCCAGCGGTGGTTCCGGCACGCTGGCGGGATGACGCCGTATTCGTGGCCCGCGCCGGCAGGCAGGTACCTCTCTTTGGCAGAGCGTGAGGAAATCGCGATCCTGCACGCCACAGGCCATGGGGTGCGCGCGATAGCGGGTGCCATCGGGAGGAGCCCGTCGACGATCTCGCGGGAGCTGCGGCGTAACGCTGCCACGCGTGGCGGCAAGCTCGAGTACCGCGCCAGCGTTGCGCACTGGAAAGCCGAGTTGTTTGCTCGTCGCCCGAAGACCGCCAAGCTCGCGGCCAACGATCGGTTACGGCACTACGTCGAGGACCGACTCTCAGGCCAGATCACCAAGCCGGGCGGCGATGCGGTCGCCGGACCGTTCGAACGGCAATGGAAGGGCTTGAACAAGCCGCATCGTCAGGACCGCCGATGGGTGAAAGCGTGGAGCCCTGAGCAGATTTCGCACCGGCTACCGATCGATTTCCCGGATGATGAGTCCATGCGGATCAGCCACGAAGCCATCTACCAGTCCCTATTCATCGAGGGTCGCGGTGCGCTGCGCCGCGAACTCATCTTGTGCCTGCGCACCGGCCGCGCTCTTCGGATGCCACGCGCGAGAGCGAAACGCGTTGCCTGGGCCCATGTGACACCGGACGTACTCATCAGCGAGCGTCCCGAAGAAGCCGACGACCGTGCGATCCCCGGGCACCACGAAGGTGATCTCATCATCGGCACGGACAGGTCCGCGATCGGCACCGTCGTCGAGCGCACAACCGGATACACCACCCTCGTGCACCTGCCTCGGGAACAAGGGTGGCGACAGCAACCGATCACCAAGAACGGGCCGGCACTGTCGGGATACGGAGCGGTGTCGATGAACAGAGCGTTGGCACAGGCACTGGCGTCGATGCCCACCGAACTCAAACGCTCGCTGACCTGGGACCGAGGAAAGGAAATGTCCGCACACGCCCAGTTCACCATCGACACCGGGCTGAAGGTCTACTTCGCCGACCCACACAGCCCATGGCAACGAGGTACCAACGAGAACGCGAATGGACTACTGCGCCAATACTTTCCGAAGGGAACTGATCTCTCGCGATGGAGCCCAGACGATCTCGCGGCAGTCGCACACGCTCTCAACACGCGACCACGGAAACGACTCCAATGGCGAACCCCCGCTGAAGCCTGGGACGAACACCTACGATCAATTCAACAGCAACGTGTTGCTTCGACCAGTTGAATACGCCCTGAACTCCGTGGTCAGAATGTATCAACGTACCGGGCGTCGGACCCCGATTCGAAATAGCCATTCCCAGAGCGTTCGTCACCAACGTCGCCGTCTGAGAACTATCGATAGACCACCCCACGACTCGCCTCGAAAACGTATCCAAGACAACAGCGCAGTAGATTTTCCCTTCGCGCGTGGGATGTTCCGTAATATCCGTGACCCACAGCTTGTTCGGCTCGTCGCGGGTGAACTTGCGGTCCACGAGATCGCTCGCGGTCGGAGTCTGATGCTTGGAACGCGCACGTTTGTTTCCCGGAAGTCCTTTCACACCAGCAGTTCTCATCAAGAGTTCGACACAGCCGTGTCCAACAGCAATGCCGTGACCAAGGGTAAGTTCGGCATGAACACGCCGGGCGCCGTAGGTGCCATGGGAGGCGGTGTGAACCTCGGTGATCAGCTGTGTCAGCCAGGCATGTCGCAGTGAGCGTTCCGAGGGTGGCCGGTTTCGCCACTCGTAGAAACCGGACTCGGACACCTCCAGAACCCGGCATGCCGTCTGCACGGGTAGTCCTTCCTTGGCCATCACTTCGATCGCTTCGAACCGCCTTTTGGGAGCACCA
>JBIQHO010000413.1:0-2824 GCA_044508545.1 Bradyrhizobiaceae bacterium
GTATCAGGAAGGCAGCGTCGATGCGCTTCGCCATCCAGTGGATTTGCTAGAGAGGATGGCGGGCACTGAAGTATTCATCGATGGCACTGCGCTTCTGGGTGGAACGCTGACAGTGATCGGCGGTATTCGTCCAGGAAGCCGCTTCGACTACGCACTGCACGATCCTGTGTTGAACCGAACGATTTCGGCAAGCTACGGCATCAGTGTGCTCCCCGTCCGAGCCTAATGTCGGTCGAGTTTTCAGTTCTGCTGCCGGGCCAGCAGGTGCTGGATGTCCATTGAGGCCTGGTCGCCATGGTTGACCATACGCTCGAAGACATCGTTGAGCACCTTGAATTCGCGGGATGTGATGTCCTGAAATAGTACGTCGTTGATCTTCTGCTGCTCAGGAGCAAGTTTGGCGAACAACTTGCGCGCAGCGGGCGTAACGGCCAGCAGGACCTCTCGCTTGTCTTCAGGGTTTGTTGTCTTGGTGACTAAGCCCATCTTGTGCAATTTACCTATCTCGATGGTGACGAACGGCCCGCTCAGGTGCAGATGTGCGGCAACCTTGTTAACGGTGACCTTTGGTTTCTGATGCGCGATAGAAATGAGTATCGAGTACTGGATGCCCGTTATCCCGATAAATGCCCCGAAGCCATCACGTACCGACAGCAGTCGACCCGAAAACGCAACCATGTTATGGATGAGCCGGCGGAACTGAGCATCGTTTCCTTCGTCCAGGCAGGATGCCAGGGTGACGGTCAGGGGAGGAGTTGCGTCTCGAGAAGGGGGGGATGTCATTGTTGCGGATTGAAGCTGTATTGGAGCGATCTCGCTATTATGAAGCAATAGAGAACTAGCAGGCTGTTGAAAATCGTGTTTGGAAGCCAAGCGATGCATGCCGGAGCGAGTTGGCCGAACGGCTCGTGCAGTCTGAGGCGGGGTTTCCCGAGGCCGAGGGGTGTGCACGCGGGGCGGGCGCGCCGGGCCTCGCAAGCCGGCACGGGCTCATCGGTGTGCTCCTTGCGGCACCGCGGCCAGCATTCGCGCCATACGCACGATATTGCTGGCCGTCATGGTCAATTTGAAGTGCTGATCCACCCGCTTGATGCCGCGATAGACGGTCTGTCTGATGCGCCCGACGGTCTTGCCCCAGCCGAAGTGCTCCTCAATGCGTTTGCGGATGACCTGGCTGGCCTGGTAACCCCGGTGACGGTGTGTGCGCGCATCGATGGCGCTGCCGCCTTGTTGCGCGTGGTTCGCTGCCACGTGTGGGGTGACGCGCCGTTGGCGGCACGCGGCCACGAAGTCGCGCGTGTCGTAGGCCTTGTCCGCGCCCAGCGTGCGGCGGCGTTTATCCGGCAGCGCATCGAGCATCGCGCGCGCGGCCAGGCGCTCGCCAAACCCGTCAGCGTGTGTGACGACGGCGCTCACGACCAGGCCCGAGCGATTCTCCATGAGCACATGCCCCTGGTAGGCCAGGATCGCAGGCTGGCTCTTGCCCTTGCGATACAACCGCGCATCCGGGTCGCTCGTGCTCGCGTGGGTGTCGTTGCGCCGGCGTTTGCCCTTGAAGTCGGCCTGCGCATTGCGGCCCGCGCCAGCGCCAGGCGGCTCGTCGCTGCCATCCTTGGCACGAAAGCTCTTGTGACTGGCCCACGCCTGGATCAGCGTACCGTCCACCGAGAAATGCTCCCGGCTCAACAAGTGCGCCCGATCGGCCTGTGTCATCACCTCTGTGAAAAATGCCTCCACCACCTCGTGCTCGAGCAACCGGTCCCGGTTCTTGGAAAACACCGAATGGTTCCAGACCTCATCGTCAATGGCCAAGCCTACGAACCAGCGAAACAGCAGGTTGTAGCGCAACTGCTCCATCAATTGCCGCTCACTGCGGATCGAATACAGAACTTGCAGCAGCAGCGCGCGCATCAGCTTCTCAGGCGCTACCGAGGCCCGACCACGATCCGCATAGATCGCATCGAACAGCCCGTTCAGCCGCCTCAGGCTCTCGTTGACGATCTCGCGAACTTGGCGCAGCGGATGATCGGCTGGAACAAAGTCCTCCAACCGCGTGACGCTGAACAGCGCCTCCTGCACATGATCCGAACCTCGCATCGCCAATCCCCTGAAAAAAACCTGTGCTCAGAATTATCTCAAGCCATCGACACGCAGAACACCTATTTGCGGGCCACTTTTTCAACAGCCTGCTAGGGAAGGGCGGCCTGTTTGGACTTCCCGCGGCAGTCGGAGCCGCGCACTTCTCTCTTGTCCAACTGCTCTGGCGCCGGCGGCGTCGGTCCGATGTTGTTCGGCGGTCCTGACTCCCGGCGACCAGCCTTGGTGCGGACCTGCTGCCGCCTAAATCCCCTTCTAAACGTGCCGACTTCAGGCGCAACACTCCGGGCGCGCGGGGATCGTCCCATCAGTCAACAGAAAGCCTTCGCCGGATTTTTTACAGATGCGAATCAGCCCGGTTGACGGGTTCTGTGCCAGTCTCGCAGTGCATCGTTGACGCGCGTCTGCCAGCCATTCCCTACCGCTCGGAATTGTGCCAATACATCGGTAGTGATGCGCTCCTTCGTTACTTTCGCTTTCGGCCGCCCATCTTGGCACGCGGACGGGCGCTTTGTCATTCCGTGTCAGTGAGGGCGCGTGCATCAGGATCGGCATCCATGCCGGCCTGAATGCGGGCGTCCTCTTCGGGAATGGGATGATGGTTCCAGGCTCAGGTTTCGGCATAGCGTTGGCCTCCCTGCTATTGGCCTTGCGTAGGCGGATGGCGCGGCACTTCGGGCCATCCGCCGCCGGTGGAACGCCGTTGCAGGGGGCGGCGAGGACGGTC
>JBIQHO010000414.1:0-2823 GCA_044508545.1 Bradyrhizobiaceae bacterium
CAAGAAGAAGCTCGGGCCGTTGTGCCGGGTGACGATCTATGAGGCGTCCGACCGGTTGGGCGGCAAGGTGATGTCGCGCAAGTTCGACGCGGCGCCGGCGCTTTATGAAGCCGGGGTGGCCGAGATTTACGATTACTCGATGACCGGGCCGGACCCGCTGCGCGACCTCATCCAGCATTTCGGCTTGCAGACCATCCCGATGGATGCGGGGCAGGTGATGCTCGACGGCGAATTGTTGGACGACGTGCCCGGGATGCGCCGCAAGTACGGCGACAAGACCGCCGACGCCATCGTCGCCTTCCGCAAGCGCTGCGAGGAGATGATTTCGCCGACGGAGTATTATGAAGGCATCGGAGCGCAGGACAACGAGCATCCGTGGCTCGACATCAACTGCGAGGACCTGCTCGACCGCGAGGTCGAAGACCCGGTCGCCAAGCGCTTCCTCAAGGTGATGGCGCGCTCCGATATCGCCACCGAAAGCCACAATACCAACGCCCTCAACGCCCTGAAGAACTTCGTCATGGACGTCGATGGCTATATCGGCCTCTATTCGATCCAGAACGGCAACGAGCAGTTGATCTCCTGTCTTCAGGACGAGGTCGAGGCCGACATCCAGCTCAATCATCGCGTTCTCGAAGTCGGCAAGACCGGCGCGGGCCGCTATCAGCTCAACATGATGAACGGCAAGGGACCCGAGACGAGGGAGTTCGATCTCGTCATGGTGTGCCTGCCGCATAGCTGGCTCGCGACGATGCGGTGGGACGGCGAGCAGCTTCGCCGCGCGATGGTGAAGCACATCGCCTATTTCGACCGACCCGCGCACTATCTCCGGGTATCGCTGCTGTTCGATTCGCCGTTCTGGGGCGATCAGATTCCCGGCGCGTGGTTCATGTCGGAAGCCTTTGGCGGCTGCTGCGTCTACAACGAGGGCGCCCGTCATGATGTCGGCCGCAACGGCGTTCTCAATTTCCTGATTGCCGGCTCCGACGCACTCGCCTTCGCCAACCTGAGCGATCCGGAACTGATCGATGCCGCGCTGAAATCGCTGCCGGCGTCGTTCGGCAATCCGCGCGACCATTTCCTTGAAGGCCGGATCCATCGCTGGCTGTCGTCGGTGAATGCCATTCCCGGCGGGGTGCCGGTGCGGGATGTGGTGGTCAACCACCGGCCGGAGCCGAAAGGTCATCCCGGCGTGGTTCTGGTCGGCGACTATCTGTTCGACTCGACGCTGAACGGATTGCTCGATTCCTCCGACGTCGCCACCGACATCGTCGTGACGGAGACAATGCGGCTGCGCTATACGCGCGAGAGGGGCGCGCGCGTCAGCAAGATCGATGCCTCGTATTTCGAAAATTATCGCGGTGCGGGACGCTATGCCGATGTCTGGCGGCAGTTCACCGATCCGCAGTATCTGAAGACGCTGATCGAGATCGTCTGGAACAGGCGCGACAACTATCGCCTGCTGGTCGCGGGCTCCGCCAGCGGCGAACTGGTGGGCGCGCTGCGGGCGCTCGGCATCGACGCCTGGGGTATCGAGAACAACCGCGCGATTCACGCCCGGACGCCGCCCGCCTTGCAGCCGTTCAACCTGCGCGGCACGGTCACCGACTTGCCGTTCAAGGACGGCGAATTTGATTTCGTTTTTGAAACCTGTCTTTGCCACGTCGCGGAGCGGCAGGTCCGCCGCGCGGTGCGCGAGTTGCACCGGGTCGTCGGCACCGGGCTGGTTTTCGGCTCGGTCACCAGCGACTTCGACCGGACGCTGATCGATCGCTATGACCTGCTTCGCGGCGTGAGCAAGCTCGGCACCTGGTGGGAGTGGTCGGAAATCTTCTTCAACAACGGGTTCGACCTCGCCATGAGCCGCAACGATTGCCTGGACAAAGCCTGGGCGGCGACGCTGGATGCCGGCAAGGGGCCGGGGCACTGGTATGCCGACGCCGACAGCCTGCGTTATTCGTTCTTCGACAAAATCGCGTCCGACGACTGACATCGGGCCGCCATGTCGACGCGCGATCGCGACGTGCCGGGCGGTTGAGGGATCGTGGCCAAAGCACCCGACAGCAAGACACCTGGCAAGGCATCCGGCGGGACCAACTCGAAGGCCGCGAACGCCGCCGCGCCGCCGCGCGGCCGCGAGCCTGATGGGGACGATGACGATCTCGACGAGGAGATCGACCTCGACGACGATGACGACGAGGACCTTGTCGTTTATACCGCGAGCGAGGCCGCCGGCGCGCTCGCCACCATCTCCGGTTTCGTCCGGCCGTACTTCCGCAACTACAAGAAGGCGCTGTCGTTCGTCGCGTTCGGTCTGCTGATCGAGACGCTGTTCAACGTCATCATGCCGCTCAGCCTCAAGTTCCTGATCGACGACGCGCTCGGCGAGGAGGACTTCGGCGTCCTGATGCGCATCCTGACGATCCTGGCGATCGCCGGCATCGTCACATCGATCATCTCGGTCTGGTACGAGAAGTGGGATGCGTGGCTGTCGGCCTCGATCATCTCGGACGTCCGCGCCCGGCTGTTCGGCCATATCCAGGACCTGCCGTCGAGTTACTTCGCCCGCACCAAGCGCGGCGAAATCCTGTCGCGCTTCTCGGTCGATCTTGCCGCCTTCGAAGGCTCGATGCAGACGCTGGCGAACAGCGCCGTGCTGCCGGCGATGGAACTGGTGGCCGGGCTGATCCTGATGTTCTTCCTCAACTGGCAACTCGCCTTGGTGGCGATCCTGATCTTCCCGATCACGCTGATCGGCCCGCGCATCCTCACCCCGATGGCGGTGAAGGCGAACTACGAGCAGAAGCTCAGCGAAGCGGCCAT
>JBIQHO010000415.1:0-2818 GCA_044508545.1 Bradyrhizobiaceae bacterium
CGGTGTAGAGCTTGAAGTGATGGATCAGCGCTTCCATCGAACGCTTCATCTCGCCGCGGCGCGGCGGGAAAATCTTGTTGTCCTCGACCGCCACCGGCCCCTGCCCGTCGGCGGCGCGCAGTTTGGCGATGCACTGCTTCATGATCCGCGCCGACTGCCGCATCTCCTCCATGCGGATGAGATAGCGGTCGTAGCAGTCGCCGTTCTTGCCGATCGGAATATCGAAGTCCATCTCGGCATAGCATTCGTAAGGCTGCGACTTGCGCAAATCCCAGGCCGCGCCGGAGCCGCGAACCATGACGCCGGAGAAGCCCCATTCCCAGGCCTGCTTCAGGGTCACCACGCCGATATCGACGTTGCGCTGCTTGAAAATGCGACTGGCGGTCAGCAACTGGTCGAGATCGGCGACGACCTGCAGAAACGGATCGCACCAGGCGTCGATGTCGTCGATCAGCTTTGGCGGCAGATCCTGATGCACGCCGCCGATGCGGAAATACGCGGCATGCATCCGCGAACCGGACGCGCGCTCGTAGAACATCATCAGCTTTTCGCGCTCCTCGAAGCCCCACAGTGGCGGCGTGAGCGCGCCGACGTCCATCGCCTGCGTGGTGACATTGAGGAGATGCGAGAGAATGCGGCCGATCTCGCAGTAGAGCACCCGGATCAACTGGCCGCGGCGCGGCACCGCGATGCCCAAAAGCTTTTCGGCCGCGAGACAGAAGGCGTGCTCCTGATTCATCGGCGCGACGTAATCGAGCCGGTCGAAATACGGGATCGCCTGAAGATAGGTCTTCTGCTCGATCAGCTTCTCGGTGCCGCGATGAAGCAGGCCGATGTGCGGATCGACGCGCTCGACCACCTCGCCATCCAGTTCCAGCACCAGGCGCAACACGCCGTGCGCCGCCGGATGCTGCGGTCCGAAATTGATGGTGAAGTTGCGCATACCGGGGGTTTCGGTACCAAGTGCTTCGGTCATCAGCCACCCGCCTTGCCGCCGGTCGCCTTCTCGTCACCCGGCAGCGGATAATCCGCGCCTTCCCAGGGCGACATGAAATCGAACTTGCGGAATTCCTGATTGAGACGCACCGGCTCGTACACCACCCGCTTCTCGGCATCGTCGTAACGCACCTCGACGAACCCCGTGAGCGGAAAGTCCTTGCGCAGCGGATGTCCGTCGAAACCGTAGTCGGTCAACAAACGGCGCATGTCGGGGTGCCCGGTGAAGATCACGCCATGGAGGTCGTAGGTCTCCCGTTCGAACCAGTCGGCGCCGGGAAACACCTCGATCAGCGATGGCACCTGCGTGGTCTCCGAAGCCTCCAGCCGCAGGCGAATGCGCGTATTCAGCGTCGGCGACAGGAAGTGATAGACCACGTCGAAGCGCTTCTCCCGGCCGGGATAGTCGACCGCCGTCACGTCGGTGATGTTGACGAAGCGGCAGCGCTGATCGTCACGAATGAAGCGAGCGACCTCGACGATCTTCGCGGCCTCGACCGTGACACTCAGTTGACCGAACGACACGGAATGGCCGGTCGCCGCGCCCGAAAGCGTGGCGACGATCATCTGACCCAAGGCGTCGAGCCTGCTGTCGTCCATTCCTTCAAACCTCTAGCGTTCGATGGTTCCGGTGCGCCGGATCTTTTTCTGCAACAGCAGGATGCCGTAGAGCAGCGCCTCCGCCGTCGGCGGACAGCCCGGCACATAGACATCGATCGGGACGATCCTGTCGCAGCCGCGCACCACCGAATAGGAATAGTGGTAGTAGCCCCCGCCGTTGGCGCACGATCCCATCGAAATGACGTAGCGCGGTTCCGGCATCTGGTCGTAGACCTTGCGCAGCGCGGGCGCCATCTTGTTGGTCAGCGTGCCGGCCACGATCATCACATCCGACTGACGCGGCGAAGCGCGCGGCGCGAAGCCGAAACGCTCGACATCGTAGCGCGGCATCGACACCTGCATCATCTCAACCGCGCAGCAGGCGAGACCGAAGGTCATCCACATCAAGGAGCCGGTGCGCGCCCAGGTGATGAGGTCGTCGGCGGCGGCGACGAAGAAGCCCTTGTCGGACAGTTCGTGCTTGACCTCGAGGAAATAGGGATCGCCGGCGCCTACCGGCCGGCCGGTCCTGGGATCCAAAACCGATGCCGCTGCCGAACCCGTGATCGGGCCGCCGGCAGAATTCGCGAACCTGGTGGTAGGAGAGCTCAATCCCATTCGAGCGCGCCTTTCTTCCATTCGTAGGCAAAACCGATGGTCAGCACACCAAGGAACACGATCATCGACCAGAAGCCCGTGGCGCCGAGCTTGCCGAACGTGATCGCCCAAGGAAATAGAAATGCGACCTCAAGGTCAAAAATGATGAAAAGAATGGCGACGAGGTAAAACCTGACGTCGAACTTCATCCGGGCATCGTCGAATGCGTTGAATCCGCATTCGTAGGCCGAAAGCTTCTCCGGGTCGGGCTGCTGATAGGCGACGATAAAGGGGGCGATCAGCAGCACGGCACCGATCACGGCCGCTATCCCGATAAACACCACAAGCGGCAGATAGTTCTGCAAAATGCCGGCCATCGGCGCTTCCCCTCGCTGCGGCGTTCGACCCGCAGATTTGTTAGACTATTGGAACTTTTGAGAGGCTTTAGCTTAGTGCAAGAGGGGTGGCAAGATAGCCTATTTTGACGCACCCAAGACGAGAGATTTGCGGCTTGACAGGAGCCGTAGACGACGCGTCAGCCCTCCCCTCGACGCTGCGCCGCGACATTCAATCGAACCCCGCGGCCGCCTCCGGAAAAAAACAGGCTTACGAAACCATTTTGGGA
>JBIQHO010000416.1:0-2810 GCA_044508545.1 Bradyrhizobiaceae bacterium
CTGGCCGAAGTTCGCTGCGCCGGAGGCGACTGCCGTGATCCCGTCGACATTTGGCCCGCCTGGAGTGATCTGGAGATCGAGGCCCTCGTCGGCGAAGAAACCCTTCTTCAGGCCGATCGTTTCGCCGAGGATGCCGTTGCCACCCAGCCAGCCGATTTGCATGTTGACGTCTGCGGTCTCGGCGCCGGACGCGACCTTGAAGGTTACAAGGCTCGCCGCCGGCGCCATGGCGGCTAAAGCGAGCAAATTACGTCGAGAAATGATTGCCATCGATGTGGTCTCCGTTTTTTTGGTTCCCCTTTGCCCGGAAAGGCGATCCGGGCACTTGACGATTGCACAGCGGAATCGGGATGTGTGCATCTAAGATGTGCGCGTCGCGATCTCGTTTGGTGCGCGGCGTTTCGCCTATCCGGGCTCAAACCGGCTCGGGAACGATCCTGTTCTCGATATGCCCGAGACCATCGATTTCCGCCCGGACGACATCTCCGGCTTTGAGCAGCCGGGGTGGCGTGAGGGCGATGCCCACACCCGATGGCGTGCCTGTCGAGAGCAGATCCCCCGGTTCGAGGGTCATCGCGGCCGTCAATTCGGCGATCTGCTGATATATGTCATGGAGCATGCCGCCGCTGCTCTCTTCCTGGCGGAGCTCGCCGTTGACGAACAGGCGCAGCATCAGATCGTGCGGATCGGCCACGTTGTCATCGGTCGTGATCCATGGCCCCAAGGGGCCGTGCGTGTCGAACGACTTGCCGATCGTCATGGTTGGCGACCTGTTTGCCCAATCCCGGACCGTGAAATCGTTGGCGACCATGTAGCCCGCGATGACGGATCGCGCGTCGGATGCCGGCACGTGGCGGCAGCGCTTGCCGATCACGACGCAGAGCTCGACTTCATAGTCGAGCTTGTCCGACACCGAAGGCAGGTGCACGTCTCCGAAAGGGGCGTTGATGCAAGAGACCTGCTTGTTGAACCACACCTGCGCGTTCGGCACCTTGAAGCCCGCGGCCTCCGCCTCGGCGGCGTGCTTCTTGTAGTTGGTGCCGATGGCGAGGAACTTGCTCGGGTTCGGAATGGGCGCCAAAAGCATCACGCTTTTGAGCGGTACTGTGGCCGACCTCTTCACGTCGAGGTCGCGCGCCCTGTCCAAAAGGCCCTGCCCGCCTTCGAGAAGGAGACGCAGGTCGCCCGGCAGCGCCGGATCGGATGCCGGGAAATCGACGATAACGTCATCGACGACTTTGCCCGCCGATACCGTTCCACGACGGAGATAGGAAACAAGCTTCATTGGAACTCCCTAGAGATTGCCGCGGAACGGCGAGCGATGGCTGATAAGGAAAGCACGGCGGAACGCCGACCGGTCAGTCGACCGGGAGCACCAGTTCCAGCGGGACCCCACGGCAGTCCATCTCGAAATCGGCGTCCACCACCGGAGGTCGGCAGACATGCCAGGTAAGGCCGCCGCGGTTCATCCCCCTCGGCCCCATCTCCTCGGTCATCAGCCTGTGGAATCCGTAGACCGTGTAGATGTGAACAGCAGTCGTGTCGGCCCAGCCCTTTCCGAAGGCGCGCAGACGCCGCTCGATTTCGTCGATGGCAACCGGTCCCTTCTTGAGCATTCCCTCTTCCGACACATTGCCGCGCTCGACGATGAAATAGGGGTCTTCCGGAGTTTCGATCGTCTCGGCCTGGCCGGTGATGACAAAGCTCGGACGAGTGTCGCCGTTTTCCGTCGGCACCGTGTAGGAGAACGCGAAGAAGCCCGGTTCTTCAGGCGCTCCGAACAAAGGACACACATTGCTGCGAGCAACGGGATTGTCGTCGCCCTTGCAGATGCCCCATTCCCGCAAGGTGCCGGTATAGATCTGGTTGAATGACCGGAAACCGTCCTTGTCGAACGGCTTGGGCGATCGAAGCTCGCAGGCCGCGAATGCCGCGAGCGGACGCCCCAACGCGCTCAGATGCGCCTCGATGCGCTTGAACCCTTCCACGACCGGAACGACTTTCTCGAACCGCGCCCGAACAAGCTGGAACCCGGGCTCTGCCGCGACACCGGACGAATACTGAAACTCGCCGGGAATATAGCGATAGCCCCCAGCGGCCATTTCCTTTGTTTCATACGTCAACAGATTGCTCCTCCGGATCTCTTGCCAGTAAACCGACCGCAGCCGCCAAATGCCGTGATCTTTCCTCTCGATGAGATTGGCACGACTGCCGGCGTTTTCCTGCAATCAAACCGCGTGCGCATTGTGCGCCAATCATGCGCACCGCACGGAGTCTGGTGGTTCGGCTGGAGTCGACGGGACGCACTCCAAAAAGAAGTCGTTGCATCGCCGAATGCCGTCGATAAAGATCGCCGGCAAGATAAACGCCCAGCAACACATGCACGCAACTGTCTTACGATATGTCATCGAAGTCGCGCGGCTCGGTTCGATACGAAAGGCCGGCGCGGCCCTGAACGTCGCCTCCTCGGGCATCAACAGGCAAATCCTCCGGCTGGAGGATGAGCTCGGTGTCCGCATTTTCGAGCGCACGCCGGACGGCGTCAGGCCGACGGAAGCAGGCAAGCTGGTCCTGACGCACGCCGCGCAGACACTTCAGAACTTTGAGAAATTGCGACCGCAAATTTCCAATGTCCGGGATCTACGAGCCGGGCATATCAGTATAACGTCGATCGATTCGTTGACCTTCCGCATACTCCCGGAGATCATCGAACAATTCGCCACTATCCATCCGGGCGTGACCGTGACGGTGCGGCAAGCGGCGGCCGATGACGTGGTCCAGATAGTGGACGAAGGCTATGCGGATATTGG
>JBIQHO010000019.1:0-22928 GCA_044508545.1 Bradyrhizobiaceae bacterium
ACCTACGCCCGTCGCCTCAGCGTGAAGCACGACTGGGTCCAGCTGGACGTCACGCGCCGGTCGATTGAAGAGACCGCTGCAGCGATCATGAAGCTGTTTGCGGATCGCCAACGGCAGCGGCAGGCGGAACACGGCCGGTGATGGCGATCTGGCGCGAACCGAAACCTCTGATGCTGGCATCGCAAAGCCAGGTTCGCCAGGAATTGCTCGCAAATGCCGGCCTGTCATTCGAGACAATTCCGGCCGCGATCGACGAGCGAGCCGTTCAGTGGAATTCCGGCCTGGCCAGGGGCGATGAGATCGCCGTTTGCCTGGCTTGCGAAAAAGCCCGCGAGGTTTCATCGCGCTCGCCCGGCCGCTACGTCATCGGAGCCGATCAGACGCTTGAATGCGATGGCCGCCTGTTCAACAAGCCGGCTGGCCGCGCGGGGGCTGCCGAACACCTGCGCGCGCTGTCCGGCCGGACTCATACCTTATATGCCGCGGCCGCGATCGTGCGCGACGGCAGACTGCTCTTTGAAAACGTATCGGCCGCCCGCATGACGATGCGCAAGCTGAGCGAGGAAGCGATCGAGGCCTATCTGGATGCGGCTGGCGATGCGGCCACCGCGAGCGTCGGCGCCTATCAGCTCGAGAAGCTGGGCGTCCACCTGTTCAGCCGGATCGACGGCGATCATTTCACCATTCTTGGCTTGCCGCTGCTGCCGCTGCTCGCTTTTCTGCGCGGCCAGGGTCTGCTGTCGCTGTGACGTCGGGTGTTCGCACATGCTGGTGCTTGGGCTGACCGGATCGATCGGAATGGGGAAATCGACCACCGCCAGGCTTTTTTCGGAAGCCGGGGTGCCGGTTTACGATGCCGACGCGACCGTTCACAAAATTTACGAAGGGCAGGCGGCGCCGGCCATCGAGGCGGCGTTTCCGGGAACGACTGTCAATGGCAAGGTCGACCGCGAGAAGTTGTCGGCGAGGGTCGTCCACGACGCTGCCGCCATGACGCGGCTCGAGCAGATCGTGCATCCGATGCTGCACGCCTATCGTCAGGCGTTTCTCGACCGGGCCGAGCGATCGGGAGCCGACGTGGCGGTGGTGGACGTGCCGCTGCTGTTCGAAACCGGCGGCGAGCAGCATGTCGATGCGGTCGTCGTCGTCACCACGACGCCGGATATTCAACGCGAGCGTATCCTGGCGAGAGACAACATGACGGACGACAAACTGACGACGATCCTGGCCCGGCAGTTGCCCGACGCTGAAAAGCGCAGCCGGGCGGATTTCGTTGTGGACACCTCGCATGGTATCGACCATGTGCGCGAGCGCATCCGGGAAATTCTGGCGCAGGCTACTAAAATGCCACGGCGGCGTCCCTGATTCGCGAGTCAAAAGGAATTATGCGCGAAATCGTTCTCGACACGGAAACAACCGGCCTCGATCCGCTGCGCGGCGATCGTCTGGTCGAAATCGGGTGTGTTGAAATCTTCAATCGAATGCCAACGGGGCAGACGTTCCATCGCTACATCAATCCGGAACGCGATATGCCGCAGGAAGCATTCGCGGTGCATGGCCTGTCGAGCGAATTTCTTGCCGACAAGCCGCTGTTTGCGCAGATCGTGGATGAGTTTCTGGAGTTTGTCGGCGACGCGCCGCTTGTCATCCATAATGCCTCGTTCGATATCGGCTTCATCAATGCGGAACTCGATCGCCTCAAGCGACAGGCAATCGGGCGGGACCGGCTGGTGGATACGCTGCTGCTGGCGCGACGGAAGCATCCGGGCGTGTCGAACCGGCTCGACGATCTCTGCTCGCGTTACGCCATCGACAACAGTCGCCGGACCAAACATGGCGCGTTGCTCGACGCGGAACTGCTCGCCGAAGTCTATATCGATCTGATCGGCGCCCGGCAGTCGCAATTGATCCTGGTGGAGTCAGTGTCCCGCCAGAGCGGCGGAACACTCGATATGCCGAGACGTCAGCGCGCCGTGCCGCTGGCGCCGCGCATAACCGAGGCCGACCGCCTCGCGCATCGCGATTTCATCGCGACGCTTGGCGAGAAGGCAATCTGGATGGAATTCGTCGGAACTGAGGTTTCGGAGCAACGAGTTCCAGACCAAGCTTAGAGCGTTTTCAAGCGAGGTGGAAACGGGTTCGCGTCCAGAAAACGCGTCAAATCAAAATCATAGAGCCCCGCTTCTGATGAAATCAGAAGCGGAAAGGCTCCAGTGCTGATGGCCAAGCATAAAAAATGTCTCGTGATTACGCCGGCAACAGATCGCAATAGGCGAACCCGTCACGCTCGACAACATCGCCGGACGCGACCTCGATCCGATGTGAAAACATCGGACCAGCGATGACGCAGGTGTGGAATTCGCCGTTCTCGCCGCACGGATCGATCCCGGCCGGAAGGTCCGCCAGCAACGCCTGATCGAAGCTGCGGCCGGCGAACGAGAGGTCGAGCTTCGCCCGCTCGATCGAGACGAGACGCGCTTCCAGACCGCTTGCGATCATCGCGCGGGCAAGCGCCGCGGTCGGCCGGCCCCACAGCGGAAAAACCGGCGCAACGCCGGTGCCGGCGAGCTTCTGCTCGCGATAGGCGCGAATGTCCGCGAGAAACAGATCGCCGAAGATAACATGCGTGATGCCGTTTCGCCTTGCGTCCGCCATCGCGGTTTCCATCCGCGCTTCATACGCCTCGTTGGAGCAGGGACAGGGTATCGGCACCACCTGCGGCGGCAATCCAGCGGTTGCGAGCTGCAACCTCAAGACCTCCTCGCGTACGCCATGGATCGAGACGCGGCCGAAGGTCTCGTTCACCGTGGTCAGCGCGCCGACGACATCGAACGCGCCGGCTCGGCGGACCTCGTGCAGCGCAAAGGCGCTGTCCTTGCCTGACGACCACGAGATCAGCGCCCTCGGTCGCATCGTCATGGCTGCGGAAAGCCGAAGGCGTCCCGCGGATGCCGTGACGGCGACCGCCTGTGACGCCGCGACGGTTTGCGCGCGGCCGCCGATGGTTGTTCAGGCTCCCTGAGCGCGCCGATCTTGCGGAGCGCGGCATCGGCGGCGCGCTCGCCGCTCTCCCACGCGCCGTCGACGCTGCCCCACAGCGTCTCGTGCGTGGCCTCGCCGGCGAAGAACAGGCTGCCCAGCGGCTCGGCCAGGATTTTCCGCGACGGCAGCCCGCCGACCTCCGCCGCCGACATGGCGCCGAGCACATGGGGCGCCGCGTTCCAGCGGGTGACGGCCGACCGCTTTACCGCCGTTGCCGCGTCGCTGCCGAACAGTTTCGTCAGCCATTCCGTGGCGAATGCGATCATCGCAGCCTCGCCCTGCGCCGAGAGATCGCGGCCGAAGCTGCCCGCGATATCGACCGTGCACAGCGACGATCCGTTGGCGTTCGCGGTGAGAAGCGCGGTCGTCCGGTCGCTGCTTTGTTCGATCATGGTCTCGTTGTGCCCGAGCCCGAGCGGATTGCCCGGCAGCCACAGCGCGATGCGGTCGTAGCTTCCGAGCGACAGTTTTGCAGCGGCATCGAGCTGGCGCTTCGGCAGATCAGGCGTGAAGCGGATGTCGCCCGAAGCCAGTACGTTGGTGGAGACGGTGAGGATGACGGCGCGCGCGCCGATGCGGCCCGCGGGGGTCTCGACTCCGGCATCGCGGCCGGTCCAGATGATCCGGCTCGCCGGCGTCGACAGGCTGATCGGCAGACCTTGACCGAGCGTCGCGAGCAGCACGCCGAGACCTTGCTTGCAGCCAATCGCGGCGCGGCGCTGGGGGGCGCGCGCGCGATCCATCGCCGAGAGCTCTTTCAGGTCCTTTCCGGTCATGCTGGCGCCGAGCACGAAGTCGATCGTTGCGGCCCAGACATCGAGATCGCCGGGCATGGCGGCGGCGCAGGAGAGGTCGGCCCTGCCGCGCGCAGCGTCTGCGATGGCGCGCCTGGCGCGCACCAGCGTTGCCAGGAACCGTTCGGTTTCGCCGGCGCGCGCGTTGCGCCGCCCGATGCGGATTTTCTGGCCGGGCGGAGCGGGAAACACCGCGGTTCCTGCGCCTCGCGCCAGCCTGGCCACCGGATTGGTGTCGGGCTCGAAGAGCCAGCGCGCGCCGCGATCGAACGGCGTATCGAAAGTCGTCTGATCGGTATGGCAGCGTCCGCCGATCCGCTCCGCCGCCTCGACCACGACCACCTTGCGGTTCGCGGCCTGGATCCGCCGCGCCGCCGCGATGCCCGCTGCGCCCGCGCCGATCACGACCACGTCCGCCTCGCGCGGCAGCGATGCGGCGCGCGCCGCGCGATTTTCCGCTCCCGCAGCGAGCGCGGCGAACGCCAGCAGGACATCGCGGCGCGTCATTGTCATGGCATGGTTTCCGATCTCTTGAAAATTGCGGGATTTCCGGTGCGGAGATTCCAAAAGTTCCCGCCGCACGGGAGACTTCCGACCTCAAATCGCACGCGAATCACGGATTTTAATCATGAACCGGCGGATTTCGGATTTCGGGACGCAGCGAACTTGCCGCATCGATGCGCCTGCGACAACCGTCATGGTGAATCGATCGTAATCTGGCGGTTGCCGCCATGAACTAAATTGCAATGGCTCTTGACCATGATAAGGAGTTGAAAACCGGCGGGACGGACGGCGGAGAGAGACTGCCATGGGCTTCGTGCTCGACAGGGTCGGGAAATGGATTGCGGCGTACCTCCAGAAGGAGGTGTCGGGCTACAAGCCGTTCACGCCGAGCGATCCGGAGCATCTGCGCGGCCTCATTCAGGAAGGCGACGTTCTCCTGGTCGAAGGCAACAGCCGCATCTCGGGCATCATCAAGTATCTCACGCAATCGACATGGTCGCACGCCGCGCTCTATGTCGGTCCCATCGCCGGCGCCGGCGAGCCTGACGGCGAGCCGCATGTCCTGATCGAGGCCAATGTCGGCGAGGGCGTGATCTCCGCGCCGCTGTCGAAATATTTCCCGTATCACACCCGGATATGCCGCCCGGTCGGCCTGTCCGACGAGGACCGCGCCACGGTGTGCCGCTATGCCATCAACCGCATCGGCTTTGGCTACGATACCAAGAACATCGTCGATCTGATGCGCTATCTGGTGCCGCTGCCGGTGCCGCAGCGCTGGCGGCGGCGCATGATCGCGTTCGGCTCCGGCGATCCGACCAAGATCATCTGTTCGGCGCTGATCGCGCAGGCCTTCGAGGCGGTGCGCTATCCGATCCTGCCGAAGATCACCCGCGCCGGCAGCCGCAGCGCGCGGCGCGAGATCCTGCACATCCGCGATTCCTCGCTCTACATGCCGCGCGATTTCGACATCTCTCCCTATTTCGAGATCATCAAGCCGACCATCGTGCTGGGTTTCGACTATCTCTCGCTCCATTGGGCCGACAGGCAAAAGCCGATCGTGGAGGTAGCGGGCGCGATCGATCCGTTTCAGGTTGAAGCCAGCTCGCCGCCGCCTGTTTCCGAACCGGCTGACCAGCATCAGCCGGTTCTTTCTGAAAAAGTGAGTGCAATGCGGGGGCATTCATGAGCGGGGCCGATGGCGCAACTCCCGAGCTTGCGGTGTCGCAATGGTTCAACACCGGAGAACCGCTCACGCTCGCGGCGTTGCGCGGTCGCCCGGTGCTGCTCCATGCCTTCCAGATGCTGTGTCCCGGCTGCGTCGCGCATGGCACGCCGCAGACCCAGCGCGCTTATGAGCTGTTCAAGGCGACCGACCTGCAGGTGATCGGCCTGCACACGGTATTCGAGCATCACGCCGCGATGACGCCGGTGTCCCTCGAAGCCTTCATTCACGAATACAGGCTGACGTTTCCGATCGGCGTCGACGCCGCCGGCGACGGCACCCCACTGCCGGTCACCATGGGCCGCTACGCCATGCAGGGGACGCCGACCAGCATCCTGATCGGCCGCAACGGCCGCATCGTCCATCACGGCTTCGGCCAGCAGAGCGACATGGCGCTCGGCGCCATGATCGCGGCTGAACTCGCCGGCGCGCAGACTTACGCTGCCCGAGCCTGACGGCCACGTCATGCCGGCCGATTCGCGTCTCATGCGGAAGCATCCGCGCCGATCCGCGCCCTTGCCGGCGCGCGCCGCGGCGTTTATCTGAGCCTCGTACCTGAGCCTTGGGGTTCACCGGGAACTGACCGTCATGATGGGCGCCGCCGTCAAGGCCCTCACGCAGATTCTGTCGCCGCCGATGCGCGCCATCCTGTGGCGCGCGATCGGGCTCGCGCTGGTGCTGATCGTCGTCGCCGCCGTCGGATTGCAGCGATTGTTGAGCTGGCTCGCCGGCTCCGGCGAACTCTGGGCGGAAACCATGCTTGGGCCGGCCTTTCACACCCCGCTCGACATCCTGGCCTGGATCATTTCGATCGCCGCGGGCTTCGGCATCGTGTTCGGCGCGGTGTTTCTGATGCCCACGATCACCTCGCTGGTCGCGGGCGTGTTCGTCGACGACGTCGGCGAGATCGTCGAGCGCGAACATTATCCGGCGGACCATCCCGGCGCGCCGCTGCCGTTTGGCCTCGCGATGTCCGAAGGCGTCAAGACCGCGCTGCTGACGCTGCTCGTCTACCTGATCGCGCTGCCTTTCGTCTTCGTAGCCGGCGCGGGCTTCATCGCCTTCTTTATCGCCACGGCGTGGCTGCTCGGCCGGGAATATTTCGAGCTCGCGGCGATGCGGTTCCGTTCGCCTGAGGAGGCCAAGGCGATGCGCCGCGACAACGCCGCCACGGTGTTCCTGGCCGGCCTTGTCATCGCAGGTTTCGTGGCGATTCCGATCGTCAACCTGGCGACGCCGCTGTTCGGCATGGCTTTCATGGTCCACATGCACAAGCGGTTGTCGGGGCCACGGCCTGAACTGATCGCACCCGATCGGCGCGGCCGCCAGCCGCTGGCGTAGGGCCTTTCCGCTTCCGATGGAATCAGAAGCGGGGGCTCTCGCTTTATATTTTGATATTTTTGATGCCTATTCCGATCGCAGAACCGGTATCCGCTTTTGCGGGATACGCGCTAGTTTCTTCATATTGCGTTGCATTTGGTGTAGCTTGGTCAATCAAGGCCGATGCCGTATGCGCCAGGGCGCATGCCTGATCGCGGGTCCTTATGGAGAATGTCGATGTCGATTGAGTCGGATGCGATCGTCGATCGCCGCAGGTTGCGCAGCAAGCTCACCTTCTGGCGCGTCGCGTCGGCCTTGATCGCGATCGCCTCGGTTATCGCCGTCAGCGCCTATGCGACGCCATGGGGCCGCAAGCTGACGGGCGGCGGCGCGATCCAGCGCGTCAATATCGAGGGCCTGATCCGCAGCGACCAGAACCGCGTCGAGGCGCTGGAGCGATTGGGCAAGTCGAACGCGCCCGCGGTCATCGTGCACATCAATTCGCCGGGCGGCACGACGGCGGGGTCCGAGCAGCTTTACGACGCCCTGATGCGCCTGAAGGCCAGGAAGCCGATGGTGGTGGTGGTCGAAGGGCTCTGCGCGTCGGGCGGATATATCGCCGCGCTCGCCTCCGATCATATCGTCGCGCAGCAGACGGCGCTGGTCGGCTCGATCGGCGTGCTGTTTCAATATCCGAATTTCACGGATCTCCTGAAAACGGTCGGGATCAAGGTTGAGGAGGTGAAATCGTCGCCGCTGAAGGCGGCTCCGAACGGCTATGAGCCGACCAGCCCGGAAGCGCGCGCTGCAATCGACTCGCTGGTGAAGGACTCCTACGCCTGGTTCCGCGGCCTGGTGCAGAGCCGGCGCGGCATGGACGGCGCGCAACTGGAGAAGGTCGCCGACGGCCGTGTCTTCACCGGGCGGCAGGCGATCGACCTCAAGCTGATCGATCAGCTCGGCGACGAAAGGACCGCGATCGCGTGGCTTGTCGCCGAGAAGAACGTCGCTTCCGGCCTCCCGGTGCGCGATTTCAAGTTGTCGCCGCGCTTTGGCGACCTGACGTTCCTGCGCACAGCGGCATTTCTGACCTTCGATGCGCTGGGATTGAGCGGTGTCGCGCGCCAGGTTGAGCAGGCCGGCGTGGTGCGGGCGGCGGATCGGCTGGGTCTCGACGGCATGCTGGCATTGTGGCAGCCGGCGCCCTCGAATTGAGGCTCGAATCGGACGCGCGCGGGCATTTTCTGCGGGAGGGAACCCGCAAATGCCGCGGTGCAGAATTTTTGCGGCGGTTTCCTCCGACCGTGCGAATCGCATTTAGCGACTTGACAGTCCTGACCATTTTCACGGAAATGGACCCTTCCCTCTATGGGCCCCAGTCTCGATGATCAAATCCGAACTCGTTCAACGCATCGCCGAGCACAACCCGCACCTCTATCAGCGGGATGTGGAGAACATCGTGAACGCGATTCTCGACGAGATTGTCGCCGCGCTTGCACGGGGCGATCGCGTCGAGCTGCGTGGCTTTGGTGCGTTTTCGGTCAAGCATCGTCCTGCGCGCGCGGGCCGCAATCCGCGCACGGGAGAACACGTCCCGGTCGATCAGAAGAGCGTGCCCTTTTTCAAGACCGGCAAGGAAATGCGCGAGCGGCTCAATCGCGAGAATGCCACCAGTGAAGCAAGCGCGTAGGAACCTTCAGGGGGGCGTCCCCATGAATCTGCAAGCGAACCTGTCCAGCATGAGTGCTTGACGCTACCGTCGCGAGAGAGATCATGCGAAAATTCCTGACCGGCCTGATCGTGATTCCGCTTGGTGTGCTTTTCATCGTGTTCGCCTTCGCAAACCGTCATCCGGTGACGGTGACGTTCGATCCCTTCGACGCGAACGACCGGATGGCCACCGTCACCCTGCCGCTGTTCATCCTCATCATTGCGGTTGCGATCTTCGGCGTGGTGGCCGGGAGCGTCGCGACCTGGTTCGGGCAACGCCGCTGGCGTCACAAGGTGCGCCAGTATGAGGCGGATGCGCGGGAGGCGCGCGTCGAACTGGCCGATCTGCGATCGCGCCGGGAGTCTCGCGATACGGCGCGGCTGCCGGACCTGACGCGCCGGGCAGGATAGGCGGTCTCTGCTGCATCGCAAAGAACTTCCGACCGCCCCCGTGCGCGGGCGAGACAAGCGCGGCGCGACGTTGTAGAACCCGCGCGAGCGCGTTTGATGCCCGGAACCGGCCGGGTTTCGCCGGTTGTCCGGCGTGCGCGCCGGATCGTTCGAGACCATGTCCCTGATCGTCAAGATATGCGGCCTGTCCACCCCTGCGACCCTCGACGCGGCGTTGCAGGCCGGTGCCGATATGGTGGGATTCGTGTTCTTTCCAGCCTCGCCACGGCATCTTGATCTGTCGCGCGCGCGCGAACTGGGCGCACAAGCACGCGGCCGTGCCGTCAAGGTCGCGCTGACCGTGGATGCCGACGACGCGATGCTGGACGGCATCGTCGAGGTTTTGCGCCCGGATTTGCTGCAATTGCACGGCAAGGAAACCGTGGCTCGCATACACGAGATCAGGCGGAACTTCGGGCTGCCCGTCATGAAGGCGATCGGTGTCGAGACATCAGCCGATCTTGCGGAACTGCCCGGTTACGCCGCTGCGGCCGACCGTGTGCTGTTCGATGCGCGTCCGCCGAAGGACGCCACGCGGCCGGGCGGGTTGGGCGTTCCCTTCGACTGGCGGCTTCTGGAAAATCTGGCTCTTGAGATTCCATTCATGATCTCCGGTGGCCTCGGCGCAAGCAACGTCCATGACGCGGTGCGGATCACGCGCCCCGGCGGCGTCGATGTTTCCTCCAGCGTGGAAAGCGCGCCGGGGGTGAAGGATGCCGGGATGATCGACGCTTTCATTCGGACCGCGCGAGCGGCCGCAACCAATTCGCGCGAAGCGACCTCGCATGTCGGGTAGCCCCGGAGAACCACGGCAGCCGCCATGTCTGCGCAGAGTCGCAGACTGTGCAAACCTGTCCGTTTCACGGCCATCGACCTCTGTCGGAAATCACAGCGAGCAAGACGTGGATGGCCGGACTAAATCCCGCCATGACGAAGGGTCACAATGAATTCTCTCCCCAATTCCTTCCGCTCCGGTCCCGACGAGCGCGGACACTTCGGCATTTTCGGCGGCCGCTTCGTGGCGGAAACGCTGATGCCGCTGATCCTCGATCTGGAGCAGGCCTATGCCGAAGCCAGGGCCGATCCGGCGTTCCAGCGCGAGATGGCCGGCTACCGCAAGGACTATATCGGCCGGCCGTCGCCCTTGTATTTCGCCGAGCGCCTGACCGGGCATCTTCGGGACATTTCCGCAGCCTCCGGCCGCGCTGGCGGCGCAAAGATCTATCTGAAGCGCGAGGAGCTCAACCACACCGGCTCGCACAAGGTCAACAACGTGCTCGGCCAGATCCTGGTCGCGCGTCGCATGGGCAAGAAGCGCATCATCGCCGAGACCGGCGCCGGCCAGCATGGCGTTGCGACCGCGACGCTGTGCGCGCGCTTCGGCCTCGACTGCGTCGTCTATATGGGCGCGGTCGACGTGGCGCGGCAGGAGCCCAACGTCATCCGCATGGAGATGCTGGGCGCCAGAGTGGTGCCGGTGCAGTCCGGCACCCGCACGCTGAAGGATGCGATGAACGAGGCGCTGCGCGACTGGGTGACCAATGTGCACAACACCTTCTATTGCATCGGCACGGTGGCGGGGCCGCATCCCTATCCGATGATGGTGCGCGACTTCCAGTCGGTCATCGGCCACGAGACGCGCGAGCAGATGCAGGAGGCCGAGGGGCGGCTGCCGGATTCGCTGGTCGCCTGCATCGGCGGCGGCTCCAACGCCATGGGGCTGTTTCATCCGTTTCTCGACGAGCCGTCGGTCGAGATTTTTGGCGTCGAGGCGGCCGGCCATGGCCTCACGCAACTGCATGCCGCCTCGCTTGCCGGCGGCCGGCCCGGCGTGCTGCACGGCAACCGCACCTATCTGTTGATGAACGACGACGGCCAGATTCAGGATGCGCATTCGATCTCGGCCGGCCTCGATTATCCCGGCATCGGGCCTGAGCATTCGTGGCTGCATGAGACGGGCCGCGTCACCTACCTGTCGGCGACCGACGAGGAGGCGCTGGCTGCGTTTCAACTGCTGTCGCGGCTGGAAGGCATCATCCCGGCGCTGGAATCGGCGCACGCGATCGCGCGTGTCATCGAACTCGCGCCGCAGCGGCCCAAAGATCACCTGATGGTGGTCAATCTTTCCGGCCGCGGCGACAAGGACGTGCCGCAGGTCGGCGAGATTTTGAAGGGCAGGAAAAAGTGACCACCCGTATCGACACGCGCTTTGCCGAATTGCGGAAGCAGGGCCGCGCGGCCTTCGTCACCTTCCTGATGGCGGGCGATCCCGATCCCGCGACCTCGCTCGCCATCATTCAAGCGCTGCCCGAGGCCGGCGCCGACATCATTGAAATCGGAATGCCGTTCACCGATCCGATGGCGGACGGTCCTGCGGTCCAGGCCGCCGGGCGGCGCGCGCTCAAGGCGGGCATGACCGTGACCAAGACGCTGCAGATGATCCGCGACTTCCGGCAAAATGAGGACGCGACGCCGGTCGTGCTGATGGGCTATTACAATCCGATCTACATCTACGGCGTCGAGAGGTTTCTTGTCGACGCGAAGGCCGCCGGCGTCGACGGCCTCATCGTCGTCGATCTGCCGCCGGAGGAAGACTCCGAGCTGTGCATCCCG
This sequence comes from Bradyrhizobiaceae bacterium, assembly GCA_044508545.1. GTDB lineage: Bacteria > Pseudomonadota > Alphaproteobacteria > Rhizobiales > Xanthobacteraceae > Nitrobacter. Next base: position 11,656 of record JBIQHO010000019.1, read on the forward strand.
GCGATGAAGGCGGGGCTGAATTTCATTCGCCTCGCGACGCCGACCACCGATGACAGGCGGCTGCCGGCGGTGCTCGCGAACACCTCCGGTTTCGTCTACTACGTCTCGATCACCGGGATCACCGGCAGCGCGGCGGCGGATTCGGCGGCCGTCGGCGCGGCGGTCGGGCGTATCAAGCGCCATACCGACCTGCCGGTCTGCGTCGGCTTCGGCATCCGCACTCCGGAGGCCGCGCGCGGCATTGCCGAGGGCGCCGACGGCGCGGTGGTCGGCTCGGCGCTGGTCGACGTGCTCTCCGGCAGCCTCGATACCGAGGGCAAGGCGACGGCCGGGACGGTCCGCGCGGTCGCCGATCTCGCGGCGTCGCTGGCCGAGGGGGTGCGGTCGGCCAGAGCGGGATGAGGAAGGTGTGGTGCGGTTTTCAGCCCGCATCCCGCTCTCATCATGATCCAGGCAGGCCGCGGAATAGTCTTTGCTTTACCTCCCCCCTTGTGGGAGAGGGTGCCGAGCAGCATGTATGCGGTGAGGCGGGTGAGGGGCCGTCCCCTCGTCCTGTTTGCGATAGCACACCCCTCACGGCTCGCACCTTGCTTCGGGCGGTGCTTGCCACCCTCTCCCACAAGGGGAGAGGGTTCGGGCCATCGCTGGATGGTGTGGCGTTACGGAGTGAAGCATGAACTGGTTGACGAACGTCGTCCGCCCCAAGATCCGCAATATGCTCAAGCGCGAGACGCCGGAGAATCTCTGGATCAAATGTCCGGATACCGGTCAGCTCGTGTTCTACAAGGACGTCGAGAGCAACCAGTTCGTCATCCCCGGCTCGAACTATCACATGCGCATGAGCGCGGACGCGCGGTTGCGGTCGATCTTCGACAACGAGACCTGGTACGACGTCGCGCTGCCCGAGGTGACCGCCGATCCGCTGAAGTTCCGCGACGAGCGCAGATATGTCGACCGCATCAAGGATGCGCGCGCCAAGACCGGACTCCATGATTCCGTGAAGGTCGGATACGGCAAGCTGGAAAGCGCCGGCGTCGTCGTCGCGGTGCAGGATTTCGATTTCATGGGCGGATCGCTCGGCATGGCGGCGGGCGAAGCCATCGTGCGCGGCCTCGAACTCGCGGTCGAGAAGCAATGCCCGTTCATCGTATTCGCGGCCTCCGGCGGCGCGCGGATGCAGGAGGGCGTGCTGTCGCTGATGCAACTGCCGCGCACCACCGTCGCGGTGCAGATGCTGCGCGAGGCGGGCCAGCCCTACATCGTGGTGCTGACCAATCCGACCACCGGCGGCGTCACCGCGTCCTATGCGATGCTCGGCGACGTCCACATCGCCGAACCCGGCGCGCTGATCGGCTTCGCCGGCGCGCGCGTCATCGAGCAGACCATCCGCGAGAAACTGCCGGATGGTTTCCAGCGGGCCGAATACCTGCGTGACCACGGCATGGTCGACTTGGTGGTGCACCGCCATGAGTTGCGGCCGACGCTGGCGCGGCTGTGCCGGCTGCTGACCAAGGCGCCTGCGTTCGATGCGACGGCAGAACCGCTGCCCGACACGGATGAGCCGGCCGAGCCGGTGCCTGCAACGGATGCGGCGCCGCCGCCTGCGCCTCCCGCGTGAGCGCCGCTCCGCCCCATCAGACGCCGCTCGGCGAGGTCGTCGCGCGAATCTCGAAGCTGCATCCGAAAAAGATCGATCTCACGCTCGGCCGGATGTGGCGCATCCTCGAACGCCTTGATCACCCCGAACGCCGGCTGCCGCCCGTCATTCATGTCGCCGGCACCAACGGCAAGGGCTCGACGATTGCCTATCTGCGCGCGATCCTTGAGGCCGCCGGTCTGAGGGTGCACGTCTTTACCTCGCCCTATCTGGTGCGGATCAACGAATGCGTGCGGCTGGCCGGAACGCTGGTCGGCGACGGCGACTTGCGCGACGCGCTGCTCGACTGCGAGCGCGCCAATGGCGGCGAGCCGCTCACCCAGTTCGAGATCAAGACCGCGGCCGCGCTCCTGCTGTTCGCGAAAACGCCGGCCGACGTGTTGCTATTGGAAGTCGGCCTCGGCGGCCGGCTCGACAGCACCAACGTGGTGGAAACCCCGCTGGCGAGCGTCATCACGCCGATCGGCATCGATCACGTCGAATTCCTTGGCGGCACGCTGATGCAGATCGCCGGAGAGAAGGCGGGCATCATCAAGCGCGGCGTGCCCGTGGTCGCTGCTGCGCAGTTGCCGGAGGCGCAGGCGGTGATCGAGCAGCGGGCGAAGCAGATGCGCAGCCCGCTGCACGCCGCCGGCCAGGACTGGCATGTCAGCATGGAGCATGGACGGCTGGTCTATCAGGACGAGCGCGGCCTGCTCGACCTTGCCGCGCCGAGGCTGTTCGGCCGGCATCAGTTCGACAATGCCGGTCTCGCGGTCGCGACACTGCGGGCGCAGGACCGGTTTGACATTGACGCTGCGGCATTCGAGCGCGGCGTCACGAGCGCGGAATGGCCGGCGCGGATGCAGCGGCTGACGTCAGGCAGGCTGGTGGATCGGGCGCCGCGCGACGCCGAGCTCTGGCTCGACGGCGGACATAATATCGACGGCGGACGGGTGGCGGCGGCTGCGCTCGGTGATCTCGAGGAGCGGGTGTCGCGGCCGCTGGTGGTGATAACGGGCATGATGGGAAACAAGGATGCGCAAGGTTTCCTTGCCAACTTCGCAGGGCTGACCCGCCATGTCATCGCCGTGCCGATTCCGGATACGGAAAATGCGATGCCGCCGGACGTGCTGGCGGATGCGGCGCGCGCGTTCGACATGCGCGCCGAAACCGCGGTGAGCGTCAGCGCTGCGCTGCAGTCGGTGGCGCGGCTCGCCTATGAAATCCCGCCGCGCATTCTGATCGCGGGGTCGCTCTATCTCGCCGGCCATGTGCTGGCGGAGAACGGCACGCCGCCGAACTAAAATTATTTATTTTGAGGCAAACGTATCGGTGATGCGTTGCGAGCGCCCTCCCCCGCAAGCGGGAGAGGTAAGAGGCACACCCAAACAAAAACGGCCGGTGGTGAACCGGCCGTTCGCAAAATTTCAGAAAAGCGGAAGCGGACGGCTCAGACCGTGGCGGTGATCCACTGCTCCAGCTTCTGCTTCGGCGCCGCGCCGACCTGGCGCGAGGCCAGTTCGCCGCCCTTGAAGATCATCAGCGTCGGGATCGACATCACGCCGTATTTCGAGGCCGTCCGCGGGCTCTCGTCGACGTTGAGCTTGACGATCTTGACCTTGCTGCCCATCGCGCTGGAAATCTCGTCCAGCACCGGACCGATCATGCGGCAGGGGCCGCACCACTCGGCCCAGAAATCGACCACGACCGGGCCAGTCGCCTTGAGCACTTCCGCTTCGAAATTGGCGTCCGAAACCTTGCCAACAGCCATGGAATACCTCGTTGCCTCGATGAGAGCGCGCACTGCGAACAAATGCGCTTGGAACTATGTGCCAAGTTAAGAAGGCGATCCTGCCGGGTCAAGGTTTCTCACGCCAAGATGAGGGCTTCCAGCTCGGCATCAAGCATCGCGGCCGAAATCTCCATCAATTCAGGCGTCTCGGTCCAGAGCAGCGCGGCCCTGACGGGCAATTTTGGATACAGCCGGGCCAGCACCGCGCGGTAGAGCGCAAGCTGGCGGACATAGGCCGGCGGCGCTTCGGCCTCGCTTGCGGGCGGCGCGTGGCCGGTCTTGTAGTCGACGATCAGAACCGCCTCCGGCGTGATCACGAGGCGGTCGATCTGGCCGGAGACCAGCACGGGATCGCCGCGCCGCGTCGTCAGCCGCCCGGCGATCGCCACCTCGGCCCGGCTGCCGTCCGCGAAGATCGGTGCGAACCGGGCATCATCGATCAGGGACAGCACCTGCGCCGCCAGCGCGGCGCGCTCGGCCTCGCTCCAGCCGCTGGCATTGCGGGCGAGATGGGCCAGCGCGGTGTCGCGGCGGCGATCGGCCGGCATGGCGGGCAGCGATTGCAACAGGCGGTGCACCAGCGTGCCGCGCACCAGCGCGCGGTTGCGCTGGCTGGTGGTTTCGCCGGGCCGGATGTGTCGATGCGCCGTGTCGCCCGCCTCCGAGGGGCGAAGCGGCCGGTTCGCGGGCACCGCCCGCGCAGCCTTCGCATGCAGCCACGGCGGCAGGGCGATTTGCGCGGCGATGGTCTCTGCGACCGGACCGGTTGCGGCCGATGCGACCTCCCCCGGCCGGCTGTAACGTTTGACCGTGCCGGTGGCCGTCTCGATCTCCTGCATCGCGAGGCCGGACTTTTCCAGGCCCCTGCCGATCAGGTCGTACCAGGACAAGTCCCGGATCTCCTTGCGGTTGCCGGGCATGCAGCCGCCGACGATCAGGCGGTCGGCCGCGCGCGTCATCGCGACGTAAAGCAGGCGGCGATATTCGTGCTCGGTTTCCGCGATCATGGCGGCGCGGGCTTGTGCTACGCACGGCGGATCCTCGGCCTTCCGGCCGGCCCAGACCGTGACGCCTGCCGCATCGGCAGGCGCGTTGCCCCGCGCCATGCGGATCAGGCTGAGGCGCTCGGTGTCGGCCGGCGAGGTCACGGTATCGGCGAGGAACACCACCGAAGCCTCGAGTCCCTTGGCGCCGTGCACCGTCATCACCCGCACCTCGTCGCGGGAGATTTCCATGTCGCGCTTCACCTCGGTGTCGGCGGCGCGCAGCCACGTCATGAAGCCCTGCAGCGCCGCGGGGGCCTTGCGTTCATAGGTCAGCGCCAGTTCGAGGAATTCGTCCAGCGCGTCATTCGCTTCATGGCCGAGCCGCCGCAGGATTCGCCGCCGTCCGCCGTCTTCGCCCAGCAGCCACGCATGGAACGCGAACGGCGTCTGCCGCGCGGCGCGGCCTTCGCACAGCTTCAGGCGATCGAACGCATCACGGAATTTGTCGCTCGTCCCGGCGTGCTCGGCGAGCGCGTCCCGTAGCGAGCCCTTGCGCGGCCATGCCAGCGTGAACAGGTCGTCGTCGTCGAGGCCGAACAGCGGACTCTTCAGCGCCACCGCCAGCGCCAGATCGTCCTGCGGCAGCAGCAGCGCGTCCGCAAGGTTCATCAGGTCGATGATGGCGATGTGCTCGGTGAGCTTGAGGCGGTCGGCACCCGCAACCGGAATGCCGGACTGCTTCAACGCCTGAATGATCGCATCAAAAGCGTTGCCGCGCCGCCGCACCAGCACCATCACGTCGCCGTATCTGAGCGGACGGCGTGCGCCTTCATGTCCCGTCATGGTGCCGCGTGCGATCAGCGCCCTGATCTCGCTCTGGATGCGCCGCGCCAGCTTGACTTCCGGGCTGGTCGCCGACACCGCGTCGAACGGCGCGCGCCAGCCCTCGATCTCCTCCCGCTTGTCGCGCTCCTCCAGACTCCAGAGGTCGACGATGCCGGGCGCGGCATCGGCCAGCGATTCATGCACGGGATGGGCGCCGACCGCATGGATGCTCGTGTAGATCGCCTCGTCGCGAAAAACGTAGTCCACGGATTCCAGAATCGTTTTGCTGGAGCGGAACGAGTAGATGAAATCTTCCTTGCGAAACGGAAGCTCCGCGTCCCTGAATTTCCGTTCCAGCTTGCTTCGCCGTTCGTCGAACTCGCGCGGAGCCGCGCCCTGGAACGAGAAGATCGACTGCTTCTCGTCGCCAACCGCGAACACGGTCCGCCGTACGCCGGCGCGCGCGCCTTCGCCGGTCGTGAAGTCCGCGATGATGCGCTCGACGATGTCCCATTGCTTCGGGCTCGTGTCCTGCGCCTCGTCGATCAGCACATGATCGACGCCGCGGTCGAGCTTGTAATGCACCCAGCCCGGCGAGGTCTGGTTGAGCATGTCCAGCGTCTTGTCGATCAGGTCGTCATAATCCAGCAGGCCGCGTTCCTGCTTCTCGCGCCGGTAGTTTGCGGCGATCTCGGTTGCGATGACGAGCAGCGATTGAGTGCGGTCGCGGATTGTGAGCGCGCGGCGACGTTCGAGCAGCGCGATCACGCGGTCGCACTCCCGGTCGAGCATCGCGGCGATGTCCGGGCGGGGGTCGCTGATCTTTTTCGTGATGAAGGATTTGCGCAGGCTGCCGCCACCGGTCAGGAAGACATCGAGATAGCGATCTGTTTGCGCGGCGTCTCCGACCATGGCGTGCGCCTCGCGCAGGCGATCCGCCTGGTCCCTGTCGGTGGCGCTTCCGCTCGCAAGCAGCGATGCCACGGACAACCATTCCGATCGCGGCAGGTTCGGCCCATTGACGATCTCGCGTTCGACATCCTCGACCCGCCTGGCGGGATCGACGCCGAGCGTGGCGGCGACGTCGCGGATCGCCTGCTCGATGCCGCGATCCTCGGTCCAGGCCATGACGTGATCGCGGCTGAGGCAGGCCTGATTGAGGACGTCCCGCAGCGTGGTGTCGGCCGCCGCGCCCATGGCGTATTGCAGCGCGCGGCCGCCGGCGCTGTCCGGATTCTGCGAGGCAGCGAGCATGACCTTGAGGCTGGCGCGCTCCATCATTTCGGTCTGGTCGCGCTCGTCGAGCACGGTGAAGCGCGCGGGCACCCGCGCCTCGAACGGAAACTGCTGCAACAGCCGCGTGCACAGCGCGTGGATGGTCTGCACCTTCAAGCCGCCCGGCGTCTCCAGCGCGGAGGCGAACAGTTTGCGCGCCCGTTCGCGCCATTTCACATCGGGCTGCGCGATGCCGACGTCGCGCAGCGCCGCATTCAGCGCGTCATCGTCGAGCGTGACCCATCGCCCGAGCGTCGAGAACACCCGTTCCGACATGTTTGCGGCGGCGGCCTTGGTGAAGGTGATGCAGAGAATGCGCGCGGGGTCGACGCCGTTGAGCAGCAGGCGGATCACGCGCTGCACCAGAACATGCGTCTTGCCCGATCCGGCATTGGCGGACACGAACACCGAGGTCGCCGGATCGGACGCACGCTGCTGGCGCGCGCTGGCGTCGGGGTGGACGGGCCGCGGCGCTTTCACCATTCCTCCAGCCCCAGACCGCCGGCGGCCGACCATTCCTTGATCCGCGCCAGATCGTCGTAAGTGCCGTAGCGCGTCTTCCACATCGGCAGGTCGAGCGAGGTATAGCCCTGCGCCTCATCGTCGAAGGCGCGGATCAGCGCGGTGAGTTTCTCAAGGGCGCGATCGGCGGCCTGATCCGGCGATTGCTTGCTCTTGCCGTTGTCAAGATCGACCGGCCTGGGTTCGCCGGGCGGATTGTTGCCGCTGAGGCGAACATAGACGAGTTCGTTCACGGACGCGCCCGCGGGAATGCCTGCAAAGCCGCCGCCGCGCAGGATCGCGGATTCCAGCGTAAGCTGCGGCGATAGCCCAAGCCGCACCTGTTTGCTGCTCGGCGGGCTGCCGGTCTTGTAGTCAAGGATCGCGAAGCTTCCGTCGCCGAGATGCTCGATGCGGTCGGCGCGCGCCGACAGGACAAAATGGCGATCGCCGTCGATCGGGATCTGGATTGCGCCGCTGACCTCGGCGTCGATCGTCACGAGTTGCGCCCGTCGCGACGCTTCCCAATCCGCGAACCATGTTGCGATGCGCTGGAAGCGCGGCCACCACAGCGCGCGCGCCTCGGGCCGTTGCATCAGCGGCGCGAACCGGGTCTCGCCGATGGCGCGAAGCATCTCCGCGGGATTTGCCGGCAAGGCCGCCGGATAGGCTTTGGTGAAATCGCCGAGCGCGTCATGGATCGCAGAGCCGCGATCGGCCGCCGACAGCGGCATGTCCACGGCGTCAAGCGGCGTGAGTTTCAAAATATGTCTGGCGTAGATGGTGTAGGGATCGCGCAGCCAGTCCTCGATAGCGGTCACCGACAACCGCGTCGGTCGCGCCGCGCGCGGCGGCTTCGGCGCGGGCTGGGCGACGGGCTTGACCTCCTCGGGACGGTCGAGCGCCTCGGCGTATTGAATATAGCGCGCGCCGGCTTGCAGTGCGGCCTGCCAGTGCTCGCTGCCGGCGACGGCTTCGAGACGATGCAGGAATCGCGAGGCCACCGCCGGCGCGCCGCCGGCCTTGGCGGCATGGCTGAGGATGACATCCTCAGCGCCGAGCAGTTGCGCGAAATCGTGCGCGGACAGGCCGATGCGCCGCTCCGGAAGGTCGAGCCCAAGCGCGTGCCGCATCGGGCGGCTGAGCCAGGGATCGCTCGGCGGCGCCGGCGGCCACATGCCTTCGACGAGTCCGCCGAGAATGATGCGGTCGCATCGGGTGAGACGCGCTTCGAGCGGACCATAGATGCGCAGATTTGCCGTCGCGGCCTGCGGCCGTCGCACGATGCGATCGCCGAATGCGGTCTCGAACACCTCGGGATAGTCTACGATCCTGACCGTCAGGCCGCTGCGTTCGCCGGCCCCGCCGAGGTCGTCGAACGCGGCGGCGAGCGCCGCGCCATGCTGTCCCTCGAACGCGGCGGCGATGCCTTGCTCGTCGCGCGACAGCGCCTCGATCGTGTCGCGATGCTGCGCGGCGAGGACGGTGAAGTCCGCCGCCCGCGTTGCGCCATCGCCTTCGAGCGGCGCGAGCGCGGCCTGCAAGGCCGCGATCAATGTTTGGACTTCGTCAAGCTGATGTGGTTTGAGCGCGGCGCGAGGCTCGCTGCGATGCAGCGACGAACTCTCGCCGCGACCGAGCTTGTCCAGTTCGCCGCAGAAGCGCGCGAACTCGTCCGCCAGTCCCTTGCTGCCCGGAGGCGGTCGCGTGCCGCGCAGGATCGCCAGTTCCAGTGTACTAACCGCGCGCGCCCATCCGCCGCCGGCACGCCCGAGCCGGCACAGCGGATGCTTCAGTAACGCCAGCAGCGTCGGCGGCTCCAGAGCGTTGCAGCCTGCGCCCGCGACGAGTCGCGCGAAAATTCCCGCGGGCGTATCCATCAACGCGTCGCCGCCGGAATCGTCGAAGTCGAGATTCCAGCGCCCGAGCGCCGCCATCACCCGCCGCGCCAGCGCGCGGTCGGGCGTCACCAGTGCCGCTGTCTTGTTCAGGTGGCGCGCCTCGCGCATCGCGACGGCGATGCCGAGCGCTTCCATTTCCGGATTGGCGGCGGCGATTACGGCGAAGCCGGCCATGCCGGATGCGATCTTCTCCGCGACCTCGGGCTCGGCGAGTCGCGTGTGCCACCTCGCGGTGGCGTCCGGAGGGCGCATCGCCTCCGAGGCCAGCAACTCGCGCCCGTAGGGCGCAGGCGCGCCGAGCGGCTCCACCTCGCTGCGCGCGATGCCGAATCGCTTGAGCAGGGCATGCAGCGCGAACTGCGGATGACCGGCGGCGGGCGGCGTGATGAAGTCGCCGCTGGTCTTGTCCCTGATGCCGCCGATCAGTTGCCACGCGTCTTCGTCGAGGTCGGTGTCGAGCCCCGGCAGCACCACCGCGCCGTGCGGCAGTCCGGCGATGACATGCAGCAGCCTCGCGGTCGAAGGCATCGAGCCGGTGGACCCCGCCGCGATCACCGGCCCCGCGCCATGCGAGGCGAGCCGCGCGGTTTCAGCCTCGATCAGGCGGTCGCGTCGTGCCGCCGGTTCGATCCGCCCCGTTTCCTTTAGGTGCGCCGGCCAGTGATCGCTCGCGATCTTCAGGAAATGGAGCGTGATCTGCCAGTATCTGTCGAGCGCGTCGGGCACCAGCGTGTCGAGCGCGCGCCAGTCCACGCCGCGTGTCGCCATGTCGTCCATCAGCCGCGCGAGGTCGTCGGCGAGCGCCAGCGTCGAGGCCGGACCGCCGAGAACCAGCGGCGCCTGCGCGGGATCGCCGGGTCTGAGTTGCCGCGCCCATGCGTCGATGAGCTGCGCCAACGCCAGCCGGCGCGCCAGCCCGTCGAGCGCGGGCGGCAGGTCGAGCGCCTCCGCCGAAGAAGAAGCCGCTTGCGCGAAGGCCAGTTCGTCCTCGTCGATGTCGCCGAGCGCGACGATGCGCGGCAGGATCACGGCATCGACATTCAGCACATCGAGAAAGATATCGTGCGCCATGCGGCCGGCGCGACGGGTCGGCAGATAGAGCGTGGCCTCGCCGAGTCGTTCGGGCTGCGCGCGCGGACGGAATCCCGCGATCAGCTCGCCATCGACCAATGCGGTGATGACGGTGCGCAGAAGCGGCGCTGACGGGGGGACGTTGCGGACGCGCATGAAGAACCTTGATTCGGGGTCAGGCCCATCATGGCACGCGCGGGGGCGGGCGACGACCCGCGAACCTGCTCAGGCGGCGCTGACCAGCACCGCTTTCTCGGCCGCCTCGATGGCGTCGGGCGTTCCGACATGCATCCAGACGCCGTCGAGCCGCAGCCCGAACAGGCGTTCGCGCTCGTTGGCGCGATCGAACATGGTCGTCAGCGAGAACTCGCTGACGGGCGCGCCGGCGAACAGCGCGGGCGACATGATGGCGACGCCGGCATAGACGAACGGAACGACCTGATTTTCCTCGCGCTTGCGCAATGCGCCGTCGGCAAGCATGGCGTAGTCGCCGCTGCCGGCATAGCCGATGCTGCCCGTGGTCGGCGCCATCAGCAGCAGGATGTCCATGCGCGCGGGATCGAAGGCCTCGGCCATCCGCGCCAGGTTGGGACGCGCGCCGTCGATCCACATGGTGTCGGCGTTGAGATGGAAGAACGGCGCATCGCCGAGCAGCGGCAGGGCTTTGGCCACGGCTCCGCCGGTGCCCAGCACCTCGTCGCGTTCGTCGGAGATGATGATCCGCGGACGGCTGCGATGCGCGACGTGATCGATGATCTGGTCCGGCAAATAGCGGACGTTGACGACCGCCTCGCCGACGCCGGCATCCGCCAGCCTGTCCAGCACATGATCGAGCAGCGGCTTGCCGGCCACCGGCACCAGGGGTTTCGGCATCCGTTCCGTCAGGGGCCGCATGCGCAGGCCGAGACCTGCGGCGAGCACCATGGCTCTGGTCGGGGTGACGGGCATTCTCGGCGAGGTCTCCGGCGCTTCCTATGGCGTTTTCAAGCGAGGCATGTCCTCGGGCTTGACCGAGGATGGATATAAGTCCGCGTAAAAAAACGCATCAAAACAAAACCCATGGCATTTTCAAGCGAAGTGGACACCGGTTCGCGTGAAGAAAACGCGTCAAAACAAAAACGAGAGCCCGGCTTTGGGTCCATCGAAGCCGGGAATAGCTCTGACCGATTCATCGAATAATATCATGACAAGGCCGAATCGATCGACAGCTCACGCGATAGCCGCCGGGCGTGACGCAAGCGTGACAGCAAAAAGGTGTGTTCGGATGGGTTCTCGTTATTTTT